>JBGPGZ010000067.1:0-13128 GCA_041484175.1 Cyclobacteriaceae bacterium
GTGCCGCAAAGGCTTCATTCAACTCAATCAAATCAATCGCGTCCAGTTTCATATTGGCGATCTTAAGCGCTTTGGGTATGGCCGCCACGGGACCGATGCCCATGATCCGTGGATCGACACCCGCGGTAGCATAGCTTACCATGCGAGCGATTGGTTTTAGGTTAAGCTGCTTTACCATTCGTTCAGACATAACGGCAACAAAAGCAGCGCCATCCGAAGTTTGCGATGAATTTCCTGCGGTCACTGTTCCCCCTACAGCAAATACGGGTTTCAATTTCGCCAGACCCTCCACGGTTGTGTCACTTCGTATGCCTTCGTCTTTTTCAACGACATATTCACGCGTCTTTTTTTTCATGTTATCATCAACATATACTTCTTTCACCGTGATCGGCACAACTTCACCCGCAAACTTTCCTTCCTTCCATGCGGCAGCCGCTTTCATGTGCGATTCATAAGAGAATTGATCCTGCTCTTCACGCGGTATCTTATATTGTTTTGAAACTTCTTCGGCGGTCAAGCCCATACTGGTATAATAGGTCGGGTGGTCTTTGGCGATCTTGTAGTTCAGCGCAGTCTTGATCCCCATTACCGGCACAAGCGACATTGATTCAGTTCCGCCGGCAATGATCACATCGGCCTGACCGGCATGAATGCGTGCACTGGCAATGGCGATCGCCTCCACGCCTGATCCGCAATACCGATTGATAACCAGCCCCGGTGTATCGATCCCCAATGCAAGCAACGCAATGATCCTTCCCATTTGCATGCCTTGTTCCGCCTCCGGCACGGCATTGCCAACGATGAGGTCATCCACCATTTTGTTTTCCAGACCTGGAATCGACTTCACCAAGTGCTTGATCACCTCCGATGCGAGATCATCCGGCCTTGTAAACCGGAAGCCTCCTTTTTTTGCTTTTCCCACGGCCGTTCTGAAGCCGGCTACGATGTATGCGTCCATGTTATTTTCGTTTTACGTGTTCGTTATGTTTTAAATAGGCAATAGGCAAATTGCAGTAGGCAAACTTATTGCCATCTATCCTAGTTGTCTGTTTCAAGCTTTTCCTTTTGTCTTAGATATTTATTAGGGTTTTCAACCATGTGGTTGAGTAATTTGCCAACTTCTTCCGATCTTTCAATAACCTCATCATGTTTCAATTGATCGACGTAACCGCATTCTAAACTGAAATGCAGCCAAACTTGAGTTTCACTATTCTCCATATCTGCGTCTGAAGATTTGCTAACAAAGTAAGCAGCATAATTTCTTTTTCGATAAGCTTCGGCGATACAAGTACAAACGCTTCTAGAGGATCTTCTGATCTGATCCGTAAGAGCATATTTTTCCTCTTTCGGGAAATTTTTAGTGAGGTCAAAAATCGCCATCGCAAGCGCAAAAGCTTTCTTATATACGGTAAGCTCTCTGAAACCTTGATTCATTCTTTAACTTTCCTAAACACCATTGCCTTCTTTCTCTTGCAATTTGTCAATTGCCCATTGTCAATTTCTTACTGCCTACTGCCCGTTGCCTACTGTCGACTAGTTCCTCAGCGGCTTTCCCCCCGTCAAAATCGCCTGTATCCGCTCCAGCGTTTTCTTCTCGCCTGTCAATGACAGGAAAGCTTCCCGCTCCAGGTCGAGGAGATATTGTTCACTCACTTCCTGAGGCGAAGTCAGGTCTCCTCCGCACATGACATTGGCAATCCAGCGGGCGACTTTAGCATCGTGTTCGGAAATGTATTTTCCCATCAACATGCCTTGAAGTCCGGCAAGAAATAACGCTTGCCCGGTACGGCCCTGAACCTTAATGTTGGTGGCGGGTTGCGGCATGGTATAACCGGCTTCCGCCAATTCAAGCACCGCCTTTTTTGCGTCTGCAATCTGACGGTCCTTGTTCATCGACACCCGGTCCTGCTTTCTCAGGATTCCTATTTCACGTGCCTCTTCCGCCGAGGTGGCCACGCGGGCCGTTGCAATAGTCATAAACGCATTTTGCAACGCATTTAATTCCACATCGCCCTCTTCGAGGGAATCACTCACGCGTTTGGTGAATTCTTTTGTCCCACCCCCGCCGGGGATCAATCCAACGCCTACTTCGACCAGCCCGATATACGTCTCAGCAGCCGCTTGTGCAATATCGGCATGCATGGTCATTTCACACCCTCCACCGAGCGTACGGCTCTGTGGACAAACCACGACGGGCACTGACGAATACCGGATGCGCATGACCGAATTCTGAAAATGCTTGATCATAAAATCGATTTCGTCATATTCCTGCTCGATGGCATACATAAAGACCAATCCCAGGTTTGCGCCCAACGAGAAGTCGGCACCCTGATGACCCACCACCAATCCGCGATAATCTTTTTCTGCCAGATCGATGGCCTTGTTCAGGCCTTCGATCACTTCGCTCCCCAGCGTGTAGCTCTTGGTGTACCAGGAGAAATTAAGAACGCCATCGCCCAGGTCGTGGATTTTTGCTCCCGGGTTTTTCCAGACTACATTTTCACTCTTGTTCTCCAAAATGATAAAGTTCTCTCTCCCTTGAATGGACTTGTAGGATTTGGAGGGGAGGTCATAATACTTCTTCTGCCCGCCATCGACCCTGTAAAATGACTTGTTGCCGGCAGCCACCATGTCATAGACCCATTGATTCGGTTTATATCCTGCGGCTTCCATCAGCGGAAGACTTTTTTCCAGACCTGCTGCATCCCACGTTTCAAAGGGGCCGAGCTCCCAGCCGAAGCCACCGCATACGGCGTCATCGATCCTGAAAAGCTCATCGCTGATTTCGGGAATTCGGTTGGTAACGTATTGGAATAATCCATAAAACGCATCGCGGTAAAAGTCGCCGGCTTTGTCTTTTCCCGCCAACAAAACTTTAAAACGGTCTTTCAGGTGATCGATCGTTTTGGATGCTTCGAGTGTGGGAAATTTGGCCTTTATTTTTGGCTTGTATTCAAGCGTTTTGAGGTCGAGGGTCAGGATTTCAGTTTCTCCTTTTGCGTTTTTCGTTTTCTTATAAAACCCTTGTCCGGTCTTGTCGCCCAGCCACTTATTCTGCTCCAGTTTGTTGACAATGTCGGGCAGCTTGAACATTTCCCGGGCTTCGTCATTCACCAACCCGGCATAGAGGTTATTTGAGACTTTGACAAGGGTGTCGAGGCCTACCACGTCCGACGTACGAAAAGTAGCCGACTTGGGTCTTCCGATCACGGGGCCGGTGAGCCGATCAGTTTCATCGACGTTGAGGTCAAACTTTCGCATGGAGTCAATCACCTTGAGCAGCCCGTAGATACCAACCCGATTGCCGATGAATGCGGGTGTGTCTTTGCAGAGAACGGTGGTTTTGCCGAGGTGGAGGTCGCCGTAGTGCATCAGGAATTGAGTGACTTCCGGATCGGTTTTGGCGGTGGGAATAATCTCAAGCAATTTCAGATACCGCGGAGGGTTGAAGAAGTGTGTTCCACAGAAATTTCTCTGAAAATCTTCACTCCGGCCTTCGCCCATCAGGTGAATCGGGATTCCCGATGTATTCGACGTAATGAGCGTTCCGGGTGTCCGGTGTTTCTCCACTTCAGCATAAACCAGTTTTTTGACATCCAGGTTTTCAACTACCACTTCGATCGTCCAGTCACATCCTTTGATCCTGGCCATGTCATCGGTGAAGTTGCCCAGCTTTACGCGTGAAGCAAATTTCTTGCTAAACAGGGGAGCCGGGTTTGACTTCAGCGTGGCGTCATAGGAACTTTGTACGATGCGGTTTTTCACCACGGCATGATCCAGTGTGAGGCCCTTTTTCTTTTCCTCTTCGGTGAGTTCCTTGGGCGCAATATCCAGCAGGAGCACGTCACAACCAATATTGGCGAAGTGACAGGCGATGCGAGAACCCATGATGCCTGAGCCTAGAACAGCGACTTTGCGGATAGTACGGTTCATACGTTTAGCGTCTCGTAGATTTTATTCGATTCAATAACGTGATTGATATTTTGAAGAACTTCAAAAAACACGGTCAACTTTTGGGAAGGAACTTGCTCGCGCACGAGTTCATTAAACCGCAATACCGTCTCACGCGCTTTCTCTTTATTTTTCTTTCCTTCCTTCGTCAAGAAGATCCGGACCGACCGTTTGTCGTTTTTATCCGCCTGCCGGTAAATCAGTTTTTTTTCTTCCATGGATTTTAGCAACCGGGTCAGGCTGCGCGCCTCCAGGCCCATCAGGGGTGCGATCTTGGTTGCCGGGGTGCCTTCTTGGGAATGGATGTTCAACAACGCAAAGCCGATGGACATCGTGCCGCCGTATTTCATCGCCTGTTGGTTATACATGCGGGCAATCGCATGCCAGGATACTTTGATATTATAGTCGATGGTTTCCTCTCTTTTCATCTGAAACAACGATGACGAAGATAACAAAAATTGGTATGCATGCAGACTAATTACCGGGGTTTTATTTTCGGGGTTAATTTCACATATTTGTGATACACATACTTGTGAATCACCTAATTGTTAAGTCATGGCAATACCCTTTCAATATGGCCGTGTCGTGGCCGGGGAAGACTTCATCAACCGGAAAGACGAGATCAAACGGCTCAAATCCAACTTTGAATCAGGCATCAACACAATGATCATCTCGCCACGACGGTGGGGAAAATCCTCGCTGGTCCGAACCGTGGCCGCTTCCTTTAAAAAGCGAAAAGACCTCATCGTATGCTATATCGATCTGTTCCTGGTAAGAAATGAAGATGAGCTATTGCGGCTGCTGGCACGCGAACTCATCAAGCAGACTTCGAACCGGTGGCAGGAATGGGGCGATGCCGTCAAGAACTTTATTCAAAACGCTGTACCCAAAGTTTCCTTTGGGACCGCCGAAGCCCAGGCCGAACTGGAACTTAACTGGGGAACCAGGAAACCCGACCCCCAAAGCATTTATCAATTGGCAGAACTTATTGCAAAAAAGAAAAAAGCCAGGATTGTTGTTTGCCTTGACGAATTTCAAAACGTTGCCCACCTCGATGATCCCGTGGCCGTGCAAAAGCAAATGCGCTCGGTGTGGCAACTTCAACAATCCGTCAGCTACTGTTTATTCGGGAGTAAAAAGCACTTGCTTACCGATATTTTCACCAACCAGTCAATGCCATTCTACCGGTTTGGCGATTTGATGTATCTCGACAAAATTGCGGCAGAACACTGGGAGCGCCATCTGGTTAGCCAGTTTGAAAAAACGGGTAAGAAAATTTCTTCCCTGCTGGCAAATAGACTTGCCGAAACCGTGCAATTCCACCCGCAGTATGTTCAACAACTGGGTCAAAAAGTATGGTTAAACACCGTTCAGGAAGTCACTGAAGAGGTGCTGCAGCTGGGGCTGGAGGAATTGCTAAACGACACAGGAATAGCCTATCACCGCGATGTAGAATCACTAACCTCCACGCAAATAAACTTCCTGAAAGCCTACCTGGAAGGTGTACGCGAGTTCAGTTCCCGCGAAACCATTCGAAATTACCACTTGGGCGGGCCAAGCAACATTGTAAGAATCAAAAAGGCCCTGGAACAAAAAGACATCATGGACTTTTTTAGTAAGGACCCCACTTTTGTTGATCCTGTGTTTGAACTCTGGTTTCGCAAGCACTTTTTATAGACCGGACGTGCGCGACATCCCTATTCGCTCAGCTTCCTGGCCTGCCCCACCCAATCGTCCCGAAAGATGCGATTGGGGAAAAATTCAATTGCATTGGCGACGTGTTCAATCATGTCCGGCGTAAATTCGCTGATTTGACGCAAGGTATAAACGCCAATCATGTTCAGGCGTTTCTCAATAAAAGGACCGATTCCTTTGATTACGGTGAGGTCATCTTTTTCGTCAATTTCCACCGGCCGGATAAACGGGTGAACCGGCTCTACAGGCGGTTTTCGCGCGTGAATCAGGTTCTGTTCGTATTCATGTTTTAGTTTTTGGATGGTCTCCTCCAGATCCTTGTTCTGAAATTCGAGCTGTTTGGCACGGAATCGCAGGGCACCTGCTTCATTTTCCAGTTGATCCAGCCGAGGTTGGGCGGGTTGAGCGATTGCGGCTGTCTTTACGTTTGCCAATTCCTTTCTGATATCCTCCAATTCCACGTTCAATGAATCAATGCTTTGTTTGGCTTTTAATTCATTCTCGCCATGAATTCTTTGGGCCTCGGCCAGTCCTTGCCTGGACCATTTTAATTGTCCTTCGGTATCGCGTTTTACTCTGATAAGGTCTTCCTTGTCCATTTCCAATTGCTGCACAGCCTCGCGTAAAGATTGGACGGGCCCTTCTCCAAGCGCCCAACCAATCGCATAACCTATCAGACAGGCGATCATCAGCATCAGCAGCACCTCCACGATGGCCATTAACCGGGGGTGAGGACTAAAGTAATTGGGGTCATTGCTGATGCCCTTTACTGCAAACATGTACCAGAGGGCGCACACGACGCACCAGGCTGCGAATAATAAAATTAACCAGTAGGCACGCTTCATGAAAAAATGTTTACCGGTGAATTTAGTGTTTTTTCAACAATCCGGTGAAATAAAGCCTCCCGCATGCAACCCCGTCGTGATGCGAGCCGTCTCATATACATAATTCACTTATGTATATGCACTCCTCCGAACTTTTGAAAGGAACTTTACAGACCATTTTGCTAAAGGTCTTAAAAGACCATGGCAAAATGTATGGTTATGAAATTACGCAACGTGTAAAGGAGCTTTCGCAAGGCCGGATTCTCCTTACTGAAGGCGCTTTATACCCCACCCTTCATAAGCTGGAGGCGGAGGGTTTGCTCAAAACGGAAACCGTGACCCTGGGCGGCAGGGTCCGCAAATATTACACACTTACCGTTGATGGAAGGGCTCTTGCCAAGAACCGCGTTTTCGAGTTTGTGGATTTCATCAGGACGATGGCTTCCGTGCTCCAGGTGAAAATGGTTTAAGCAATGACCCCCCTGACGAGCGAACATATTGACTACATCATTAAAGATCTCCATTACCGCGGGATCATCTATGAAACCCTTCAGGATGAGTTGGTGGATCATGTTTGCTCCGGTGTCGAGAAAGAGATGGCGCAAGGCATGAAGTTTATTGAAGCCTACCGGGAAGTACTCAAAACATTTGGTCATACCGCAGGACTGCGCGAAACACAGAAAGAGACTTATGAGGTTGAAAATCAAAAGGCAAACATCATGTTTAAAAATTACTTAAAGATCGCCGTGCGCACCCTAACCAAACAGCGCTTTTATTCGGTCATCAATATCAGCGGCCTGGCCGTTGGCATTGCTTCATGTTTGGTCATCTTACTCTTTGTGCTGAACGAACTCAGCTACGACCGCTATCATGAAAAAGCAGATCGAATTCACAGGATCAACTGTGAAATTCTCTTTGGAGGCAATCACCTCAGGATGTCCCTTTCACCCGCTCCCCTGGCCGCCGGCCTGGCTGCCGATTACCCGGAGGTGGAACTGGCGGTTCGCTTCTGGAATCCTGGTTCTTATCTGGTAAAACGATCTGTTGAAAACATCAAAGAGAACAATGTCGTTTTCGCTGATCCTGACATATTTAAGGTCTTTACATTCTCGTTCCTGAGCGGCAACCCTGAAAATGCGTTGAAGGACCCGAACTCTGTGGTGATCAGCAAGAGGACCGCCGATAAATTCTTTCCACATGAAAATGCGCTCGGTCAACAATTGATTCTTGACAATCACGATAACTACAAGGTCACCGGCGTTTACGAAGACTTGCCGGTGGCTAACCACTTCCATTTTGATCTGATCTTATCGATGGAAGGAAATGAAGACGCCAGGAAGAATGTAAACTGGCTGAGCAATAATTACAATACCTACGTCTTGTTGCGGGAAGGTGCGCGTTACGAAGATCTGCAGGCCAAGTTTCCAAAAATGATTGACAAATATATCGGGCCGCTGGTGAAAGTTGTACTGGGTCCCGAGGCTACCATGGAAAAGTTTTATCAGGCCGGTAATAAACTGGAGTATACGATTATGCCGCTCACCGATATCCATCTCCACTCCGATCTCACCGGCGATTTTGAGCCCAACAGCGATATCACGTATGTTTATCTTTTTAGTGCCGTAGCCTTGTTCATTCTGATCATTGCCTGTATCAATTTTATGAACCTCTCGACCGCCCGCTCAGCCAACAGGGCCAGGGAAGTAGGCGTGCGAAAGGTAATGGGCTCTTTTCGATCGCACCTGATCCGCCAATTCCTTACGGAATCGATCCTGCTGAGCCTTTTCTCGTTTTTACTGGCGGTGGGAATTGCACTTCTCGCGATGCCATTATTCAATGGATTATCCGGAAAACAGCTGACCATCCCATTGACCAATCCTACGTTTTATGCTCTTCTCTTCGCCGGAGCCGTATTAACCGGCTTGTTCGCGGGCTTGTATCCTTCGTTCTTCCTGTCCGCCTTTAAGCCCGTCAACGTGCTGAAGGGAAATCTATCGTTGGGTATGAAAAGCGGATTTATCCGCAGTGCTCTCGTGGTGTTTCAATTTGCTATTTCCATCGTGCTGGTCGTGGGCACATTGACAGTCCAGCGCCAACTTTCATTTATTCAAAACAAGAAAATCGGCTTTAGCAAGGATCAGGTGATCGTGATCCATGATGCCTATGCACTGGGGGAGCAACTCCAATCGTTTAAAAATGAAGTGTTGAAAAACGCAATGATCAGCAGCGGTACGATCTCCGGATTTTTGCCCGTGTCGGGTACGAGTCGCAGTGACAATACGTATTGGCCGGAAGGCGCGCAACCCACACAGGAAAATATGGTAAGCATCCAAAACTGGGCGGTTGATTACGATTATATAAAAACGCTGGGCATGAAGATCAAACAAGGCCGCGATTTCTCACCGGAGTTTCCATCTGATTCAAATTCCGTTATTCTCAATGAGTCGGCCGCAAAAATGTTTGAAATCACCGATAACCCGGCGGGTAAAAAGATCAGCACCTTTAGCGAGGGGAAAACCCCGGGTTCATTCGACAAGGAGCGGACGCGTTCTTTTCCTGTCATTGGCGTTCTGGAAGATTTTCATTTCGAATCGTTAAAACAAAACATAACGCCGCTTTGTCTTTTCCTTAGACGTAGTCGCGGCCTCGTTTCGTTCCGCTTCGAGGCAAAGAACACGCAAGACATCATCCAGCGCGTCGAGAAAACCTGGAAGAGTTTCGCTCCGGGCCAGCCGTTTGAGTACTCGTTTCTTGATGAAGATTTCGGCAGGATGTATTCCAATGAACAGCGTTTGGGAAAGATCTTTGGGATTTTTGCCGGTCTTGCAATTATCATCGCCTGCCTGGGCTTGTTTGCACTGACTTCATTTACATCCGAACAGCGCACCAAAGAGATTGGCATTCGCAAAGTGTTAGGGGCCTCCGTAAGCAGCATCGTGGTCCTTTTATCCAAAGAATTTGGCAAGCTGATCGTCATCGCTTTTGTATTGGCCGCACCCCTTGCTTGGCTTGCGGTAGACTGGTGGTTAAAAAACTATACCTACAAGGTTGAGATCGGAGTGATGGTGTATTTGATGGCTGGATTGTTTGCCTTTGTCATTGCCTGGCTTACGATGAGTTATCAATCCATTAAAGCAGCAACTTCAAATCCGGTGAATTCTCTGAGAAGCGAGTAGTCCTTGCTTTTTTTCGTGATCAAGTCCAAATCTTCCATGTTTCCTATGTGCCTAGGTGTTTAACAATTCAAGGTTTGAAACACATAGACACATAGTCTGCACACTCCAAAATTTTACTTAAATCTTTTTCCCTTTTTCATCACGATGTCAACCCGTTGCAATAAATCGATATGCCTTAGTACATCGCCTTTCACAGCAATGATGTCTGCGAATTTACCCTCTGAAACAGTCCCATAATTTTTGTCAGCGCCCATGGCAACCGAGGGCCAGTAGGTGGCGGCGCGGATTGTGTACATTGGATCAAGACCGAATTTATTGACCCATACGTCCAGCTCATTCCAGGTGCTCTGACTATGAAATTTCATGGGGATCCCACTATCTGTGCCAATCAGCAACACAACTCCTGCATCCTTGAGCTGCTTTACCTTTCGTTCCAATGTTGGCTTTCGAATTGGATTCAGCTGAAAATAGGAAAGTTGACCGGGTTTTGAGATGGATTGTTTGATGTCTTTGATGATCGAGTCGGGCAAATCCAGATGCCAGGAATCATTGTCCAGGCTTTCCGGGTTATCGCGCAGGTATTCAAAATTGAAAAGGCCTTCCACGGTAGGCGTCCAGAAAAGCGGCCCCAGGCTCATTTGGGCAGTGCGTTCTTTGATCATATCCAGGATGTCATCCGGATATTCCGGGGCTGAGGCAAGGCCCGTGTGCTCAAAGCAATCAACTCCGGCTTTCAAGCCCCTCCGGATTTCTTCAGGTCTGTGAGCATGACCCACCACTTTCAATCCATTCTTGTGCGCCTCATTGACAACAGCCAAAACCTCCTGCTGTGTCATTTGGTCCTGATCAATTAATTTAATACAGTTCACGCCTGCCTTGGCTAGTTGGGTCACTTTGGCTCGCGCATCGGTTTCTCCGTTCACACCCCAGCGGAAGGCTTCAGTTCCTGGGTACGGCGCGTGTTGAATAAAGGGGCCTGCCATGTACATCGTGGGACCGGGTATTTCTCCTTTGTTGATGCGATCGCGGACCGAAAGGCTTGCCTCCAGCGGACCCCCAAGGTCCCGGGCGCTGGTTATACCCGCCATGAGCAGCTGGTGTGCCGAAGCCGGCATGATCACATCCCTGGCGGCGTTTAAATACACCTTGTCCCAATGCGTATAATCACTGTGGCCGTTGATATACAAGTGCACGTGCATATCCCAAAGTCCTGGCAAAACACTCATGCCTTCTGTGGAAAGGACTTCGGCGTCTTTTGGGATTTCAATCGCGCCTACCTGGCCAATGGATTTGATCCGTTCACCTTCAACGATGATGACGCTGTTCAATAACGGCTTTCCGCCAAAGCCATCAATAAGGGTGCCTCCAACCAGGGCTTTTAAAGGTGGCTGGGCCTGGGCAATGCTTGAACACAGCAGGAGCAGCGGCAGGGTTAATATCTTTTTCATGAGGATTTAATAAGAAATGAATGGGGCATTCTAATGACCATCCCTTGTGGAATCGTCAGTTGACAACGGGCTTTTCGTCAAAGTCTCCTCGCAATGCCCGGAACCTTTTGCGTGCTTCTGCGGCATATACGCTGCCCGGGTATTTGTTTAGAAATTCCCGATATATCTCTTTGGCCTTTTCTTTATTCCCCAGGTGCCGCTCATAAATTTCGCCCTGCATAAAAAAAGCGTCGTCGGCCAAAATATCATCTCCATAGTGATCCAGAATTTTCTGAAGCAGTCCGAGAGCGGTTTTAAATTCACCTTGTTTCATACGGAGATCCGCCTCGAGCCAGTAAACGTCATCCAGGATGGTTGACGACTTTGATTTGATGGAATCCTCATCACCCTCTTCCCGCTTTAGAACAGCGATTCTTTGAAGGGCCTCGCGCATTTTGTTTTCATACAACAACAACTCGATGGCTGCGAATTCCCGGAGGGCTGTTCCTGCGGAATCAAAAGACGTATTTTCTTTGATTCGCATGCTGAGGTCCATCGCATCGTTGGCGATCTCACGGGTGGTTGCCTCTTTCAAAATATCAAGGTGCTCCTGGGCCAGCTTAAATTCACCTTTATAGTACGAAAGCTTTGCATTGCGCAATTTCGCATCGTATCCCATCGACGTTTCCTTTTCCGTTTTTTCGACCTGAGAATATAACAGCGTTGATTCCCAGGATTCCTCTTTAAGCAAATAAACATCGCCCAGTTCCAGTTTGGCACGGGCTTTCAAGTACTGCGATACCCGGCCGTTTTCGATGAGCCTGGTCAGTTTTTGCACGGCCGAATCTTTTTCGTTGAGATAATAGGTATACAAAAGGGCTTCATTCAGTTGCGCTTCATCTGCATTCGGATTGTCGGGGTACATCGACATAAATGAATCGTATTCCTTGATCAGGTAATGAACGGAATCTCTATTCACCGGGTAACTTTTTTTGACTTTAGCTTCCCTGGCCTGGATCAGACCGAGGCGGGCGGGCAAATAATTTGGCGTGTTTCCAAACTCGCGTACAACATAGGAAAAGCTTTTATCGGCATTTTCAAAATCTTTGTTGCTCAACGCAATTTGCGCTATCTCCAGCGTTTTCGACATCTCTTTCCGGAAGCGTTTATCATAGGCCCTTGCCTGAACAAACGCCCCGTAAAAGTTCTTTTGCTGAAGATTTACCCAGATCAGCAGATCCGAATAAACTTCAACATCTGCATTTTTTTGCACACGGTCGTACAATAGTTTTTCGAGGCTTTCAAGTTCTTCAGGTTTGGCCAGCAAAACCTGAAGCAAATTCTTTATGTAATTGATATTACCCGGAGTTTGGGTGACATAATTCAGATATTCCTCCACCATTTCGTCGCGTTTGCCTTCCAACCGGTAGAGGTTGGCCATCTCCAAAATAAAAAGATTTGAATTATGGCTTGATTCACGCGCTTGCTGCAACGCATACAGGGCATAATCGATCAGATTGTGGGCAGCCAAATAGTCCGAGATCGATTTAAGCCGAAAGGCATCTTCTGCACTGCTCCTGATAAAAGCCTTGACATAGCGATCGGCCTTTTGAAGATCCCCTGCGCGAAAATAAACGATACCCAAATCAAGCCGGTATGATAACTGATTTCCATTCTTTCTAATCACTTTTTCAACGTAATCCTCCGCTTCTTTAAATTTCCCTAAATCCAGCAGCAAGTTGAAATAATTATTGTGGATCAGCGCAACATTGTCCTGGTTCTTTACCAACATTTGATAAACAGCCAGCGCTTTTTCCTTTTCGCCTTTCAGCAAATATTCGTTGGCAATTTGAATTTCATTTTGATCCTGTGCCTGGACGATCGACGAAACACATATGAACAGACATTGTATTATTTTATTATATTTTAAATTTATGTAATTGTAATTGTCCATGTGGAATTGTGGGTAAGTCGTAGGCGTGCTGAAGGATGTGGATGGTTGGTGGATGGGATTGTTATGGAGGGGTTGTTAGGATGGGCCCATTTGATTATTAA
>JBGPGZ010000068.1:0-13090 GCA_041484175.1 Cyclobacteriaceae bacterium
ACAGTTCTTGGGTTCTCCCAAATGCCCCAAAACGGTCTTGTCCTGTTCGATGATAAAGTTGATGACGGGATCGAACCTGGGATTGTCGATCATGATAAATTTTCCGGCAGCGTCTTTGTGGACCATCCCTATATTTTTCCAAAGCTTGACCCCAAGAGCGCCTTTGGCGAATGCATCTTTCAGGTGAGCAATGGTTTGATCAGCCCATGCCGGAGAATCCCAATTTACCAATGTGAAGGCCGTTAAAAATTTGACCTGATCCGGGTACGCCTTGATCTGCAACAATGCAAAACGCTGTTGATCCTCCAACGACAGATAATCGGGAACATCCACGTTGACGGCAAGAATTTTGAAATTATCCTCTTTTGCTTGTTCAGCCAGCGCCGTGTTCTCTGAATTGGGGTGCGTGTGCGTGTCGATTTTCTTTACCGATGCAAAATCATCCAACGTGTAATATTCATGGGTGCAGGAAGCGCACAGCAGGACCAAACTCCCGCAACATAAGGAAACAAGGCGTTTCATAGTGTATTTTTGTTTAGTAGTGCTGCCCGTCACGAAAAGAAAAAGCGCGCTTTCGTCTTTAATTCGTCTCCCACAATCTTTTGGAGCAACTCCGCTTTCTGTTCGAGTTTTTTCAACAAGTACAACTGGTTGCCGGCACGCACGAGGTTCTGCTCTTCATAGCGAGCGCCGTAGTAAGAATCATTATTGCAGTAGTCGGCGAGAAAGCGAATGGCCTGCATGTAAATTAAAAATAAACCCGAGTAAAGTATTAAGTCACGTTCTTCCTCGGTTAACTCCTCGCTCATGTTGCTCAGGTAACCATGAACAATTCCGCGAAAAAAATCATCTCTCACTTCGATTTTTCCAAAATCCTTTTCTTCTTCGTTGGCAGGGGAGAGATAAGTGCGCATCATATCACCCACATCACTGATAAAGTACCCGGCCATTACCGTATCCAAGTCGATGATGCACATTCCCTTTCCCCCGGCATCAAAGAGCACATTACTTATTTTTGTGTCATGGTGCATAACACGACGCTTCACAAATCTGCTTTTCTGAATTTTATCAAAAGATTCCAGTATGGAGTGATGGTTCTTGATGTCTGCAATTAACGCTTCCGATTGCTTTATTCTCGCCGCATTGCCATACTGGATCGAATCTTCGAATTGATGGTAGCGCAGGGTAAGATTGTGAAAATCAGGAATCGTGGTGTGTAGATTCGTTGCATCAAAGCCTGCCAAAAGCTGCGTAAATTTTCCAAACTGATTTGCAGCCTCAAAGGCCTGTTCTGGCGTCGATACAACATTGATCGTGTGGGATCCCGTGATGAAGGGAAAAACCCGGAAATATCCTTCATCAGGATCGTGAAAAATGTCGTTCCCATGGATATTGCTGATGGGTGATACAAATAAATAGCCGGGAGCATGTTCCTTTAAGTAAACATCGATCATCCTGATGTTTTCCGCCACTTCGTAAGGCTTCTTAAAAACCCGGTCGTTGATCCGCTGGACGATATATTGGTTTTTGCCGCTGGTTACTTTCCATGTCCTGTTGATAAGCCCGCTGACGAGAGGCTCCACCCGGCTGTGTTCGGAATGGATACCGTAAGCGTTGAGGATTCCTGATATCATTCCCATGATGCTGATCCGAATTCAGCATAAAGCTAATAAACTAATGGCAGCTTCCTTCCGTAAGGCGATTTGATTTGTGACGCGGCTAATAGGTGAGAGACTGTCACCCAGGATTGAATTTGATTAGAGTATTTTGTAAACTTGTATAACTCCAATTCTAAGTGATCAATATCTTAGGTTTCTTGCGGCCAGGCAGTATGATCGTCTATTGATCCGCTATGGAATTTATTGACTATTACCAAATCCTTGAACTTGAGAAGAATTCAAGCGATGCCGACATAAAGAAAGCCTATCGGCGACTGGCCAGAAAATTTCACCCGGATCTGAACCCGAATGATCCTGCTGCAAAAAGGAAATTTCAACAAATTAATGAGGCCAATACGGTTTTGGGTGACCCAGAAAAGCGTAAAAAATACGACAAGTATGGAAGGGATTGGGAACATGCCGATGAATTCGAGAAAGCAAATCAGCAAAGGTCACGATTCGGGGGAAGTACCCAGCACCGACATACAGGGGCCGATTCAGATTTCTCTGATTTCTTTGAATCCATGTTTGGAGGTGCAGCGGGAGCTGGAAGGGGGAGGGGGGGTCAGATTAGATACAGAGGGGAGGACTTCAATGCAGAATTGCAACTTGACTTAAAGGAGGTATACCAGGCGCATAAGCGAACGCTTAACGTGAACGGCAAGGAGATCAGGCTGACAATCCCGGCAGGTGTTGAAAATGGGCAAACGATCAAGATAAAAGGATATGGAGGAGCGGGTGTGAACGGGGGCCCGCATGGAGATTTGTTCATCACTTTTTCAATCGCCAATCATACCCGGTTTAAGCGGGATGGAAACAACCTCTATGCCACCGTGGATCTCGATTTATACACGGCTATCTTAGGAGGTGATATTACGATCGACGCGTTTGATGGAAAAGTGAAGGTTCCCGTAAAGCCAGAAACTCAAAATGGGACCAAAGTGAAGCTCAAGGGCAAGGGCTTTCCGGTTTATAAAAGTGAGGGGCAGTTTGGAGATTTGTACCTGACTTATCAACTCAAACTTCCCACCAATCTTTCTGACAGGGAAAAGGAATTATTCAGAGAACTTTCAAAACTTCGCAAAAATGGAAACTGAACAACTCGTCTCCGTCCAGGAGCTCGCAAAACATCACAAAATAGAGGCTTCGTTCATAACATCCCTCAACGAATTTGGGTTGATTGAGGTTATTACCCTGGGCGAGACCCAGTACATCCATGAAGAACGGATCGCAGACGTCGAGCGGATGATCCGGTTACACTACGGACTTGATATCAATATTGAAGGCATTGATGCAATTTCCACGTTGCTTCAACGCATTGACCTTTTGGAGCAGGAGTTGAACACATTGAAGAACAGGCTCCGGCTTTATGAAGGGGAATAACCGGTGAAAATAAAAACACCGATAATGATTATCTTTCATTGAAAATGAAAGCAAAGGCCTCTAAACTGGACTTGTCTCACAAGGAGTTCCTCAATCTCCACAAAGATTACGAGCAGGCCGCGGCGGCTGTCGATCTTGTCTACGTCAAAGACAATGTAGGAGGTATTTCCAGGCGACCCGCAGCAAAAGGATTTTCCTACTGGTATAAGGAAAAGCCGGTAACCGATGCCAAGGCCCTGGAGCGGATAGCGAAGCTGGCCATCCCGCCCGCATGGACGAACGTGTGGATTTGCGAAAAGGCATCGGGCCACATTCAGGCAACAGGGATAGACGCCAGGAACCGAAAGCAGTACCGGTATCACGCGCTCTGGAATAAGGTGAGAAGTGAAACCAAGTTCCACCGGTTGTATGAATTTGGCAGGGCACTGCCAAACCTCCGGCTGCAATTAGAGAAAGATATTTCCATTCCTGATTTATCCGAACGCAAAGTGCTGGCGGCCGTTATCTTGTTGATGGAGAGTACCTATATCCGTGTTGGTAACTACGGCTACGAGAAAATGAATGGCTCCTATGGACTTACCACCTTCAAAGACAAACACGTGGCGATCAAGAGCCATGAAATGCATTTTTCGTTTAAAGGCAAGAAGGGGGTTTATCACAATATTTCCTTAAAAAATAAGAAGCTTGCCAAGGTAGTGAAAGAGTGCAGGGACATACCGGGCAAGGAATTATTTCAATATTATGACGAAAAGGGTACACGGAAAAGTATTGATTCAGGAAGTGTAAACCAATATATCAAAGAAGCCTCGGGGATGGATTGCAGTGCCAAGGATTTTCGCCTGTGGGCCGGGTCCTTGAATATCCTGCGGTCATTTAAATCGATGAGTCCGGCGTTGACACAAACGCAACGTAAACAAAATATCCTGTCGGCGTTGGAGGAGGTAAGCTCCAAATTGGGTAATACGAAAAGCGTTTGCCGTAATTATTATGTTCATCCGGGCTTAATAAAATTATACGAGGAAGACAATCTTGAAAGATATCTGAAAGCGCTGGATGGCCGGGAGGAGCCGGACGACCGTTCGGCACATACTAACGAGGAAAAAGTGTTGATGAAGATTTTGAAAGAATTTCATTAGAAAGCAAGGCCTCTCTTTATTTTATTCAGGCAGCATCACTTATTAACCAAACGGCTATGAAAAAATCATGTTTCTTGTTTGTGATCGGTGCTCTTTCATTCCCCGGCGTATTGTCTGCTCAGCACGAGCATGGTGCGCCGGCATCAGCCACCCTGGAGACGATACTCAACGTTGAACCGCAGCCGCTGCTTTCTCAAGCGCTGCGCCTTGACGAGGCATTAACCTTTCTGGGAAGTTCCTTGTCGGCGGATGATGTCACGCGGTTGAAAGAGTTAAGAAACAAAAAGCCCGAGGCAGGTCTCACAAAAACCATTCAGGATATCCTGGACCCCTACTGCCTGGCAATGGTGTCGATCAATGCCGAAGCGAGGGTCAAGGTTGGCAAGGGACCGGCAAAAGCGGTGTTGATCCAAAAGGGGTGGACAAGTTTTCTGATTAAAGTGCATAATGAATCGGGTTCGACCGCAAAACTGGAAGTCCAAAGCACCAATGCGGAGCCCCTATTGCACCGGTCGACCGGCGATCACCGGACAAGGACTGAAAACCTCCTTACGCAAGGCCAGGTAGCAAACCGGTTTCTGGAAATGCAACTCTACAGAAACCGGCCCCTGGAGCCGAACCTCTCGGGACTTACGCTTGAATATGCAGTGCTTCAGATCTACTGTAAAGAGAAAGGACAAAAGGAAGCTGAAATTGGTTTTCATATCGGCCAGGGTACACAAGACATTGGATTTCGCAACGCCATCAGCATTTTATTCACGATCAAGCCAAGTGTCAACGTTACACTGCATGTCTTCGATGATAACGGAAAGGCTACCATGGCATCTTTTGTGATCAAGGACGGTGTCGAGCGGATTCTGGAAGCAAGTGCAAAGGATCTTTCTTCCGCTGACTACCGGAACACCATGGCACAAATGGAATATGGATTGCTCTCAAAAAAATTAAGCGGCATTTACCCCCTTCCATCCAGGAGAATGGCCTCCACCGATGAGTACCCGGATTTTTTCTTTCAGCCTCAGGTGTACAGGTCCGATGGAGAACATGTGGAACTTCCACCTGGAGGCTACCAGGTTACGTATACCAGGGGCCCCGAATACCTTGCACAAACGAAACAGCTGGTCGTTCCATCCGGGGTAGATTCCATGTCGGAATCTTTCCATCTGAAAAGATGGATCGACATGGCCAAGCTGGGATGGTATAGTGGGGACCACCACGTGCATGCGGCCGGATGCAGTCACTATGAAAGCCCGGAAGAAGGCGTAGAACCTGCGGACATGTTCCGTCAGGCGCTGGGTGAGGACTTGAAAGTGTCCACGGTGTTGACGTGGGGACCAAGCTGGTACAACCAAAAGAAGTATTTTACAGGAAGCTTCAGTCCGCTGTCAACCCTTCAAAATATCATGCGATATGATGTAGAGGTTTCAGGATTCCCTTCTTCACATGCAGGTCATGTTGTACTGCTCGATATTAAGGAGGATGATTATCCGGGAACGACAAAAGTCGAAGATTGGCCAAGTTGGACGCTGCCTGTTATGGAATGGGCGAAGGGGCAGGGAGGCGTGACCGGTTATGCCCACTCCGGTTGGGGTCTGGAACCCATAAAACCCACTAACGCCTTGCCAAATTATGTGACGCCAAAAATGGATGGCATCGGTGCGAACGAATATGTGGTCACCGTTACTCAAAATGCGGTAGACATGTACAGCGCCGGGGATACGCCGGCACCATGGGAATTAAACATGTGGTATCACAGCCTGAATTGTGGCTTCAGGGTCAGGCTAAGCGGAGAGACGGATTTTCCCTGCATTTTCGATGAACGGGTAGGAGTAGCCCGCAGTTATTTTAAATCGGACAGCGGATTGTCATACCATCATTATATCGATGCAATCAAGAAGGGGCGCAGTTATATTTCCGAAGGACGATCCCATATCATCGACTTTTCTGTGAATGGGCTGGAAGTGGGCACTCAAAACAGTGAGGTGGCGCTTCGCAAACCGGAAGCCGTAACCATCAAGGCAAAGGTAGTCGCTTATCTCTCGTCTGAACAGGATGAAGAAGGCTCGGAGATTGCTCATCGATCGCTCGATGACCAGCCCTACTGGAGTATTGAAAGAGCGCGGATAAAACAGACCCGAAAAATTCCGGTCGAGTTGATTGTCAATGGTGAATCCGTTGACACCGTTGAGATGATCGCGGATGGCAACTGGCGGGATGTGAACTTTAACTATTCTGTCAACCGGTCAAGTTGGATCGCATTGAGGGTCTATCCGAGCTCACACACCAATCCTGTTTTCGTAATCGTAAATAAAAAACCGATTGCCATCCGGAAAAGCGCCGAGTGGTGCCGCGAGGCGGTGGATCAGTGCTGGAAAATGAAGCATTCCAAATTCCGTTCTAAAGAGAGCGGCGCAGCTG
Source organism: Cyclobacteriaceae bacterium (assembly GCA_041484175.1). Classification (GTDB taxonomy): domain Bacteria; phylum Bacteroidota; class Bacteroidia; order Cytophagales; family Cyclobacteriaceae; genus ELB16-189. Next base: position 6,593 of record JBGPGZ010000068.1, read on the forward strand.
AAGCAGCTTACAACAAGGCACGCGTCGTTTATGAGAAAATGATGCTGGAATCGCAGTAGTGTAACCTACTTTTGTGGAACAGAATGAAAGGCAATTCGATTTCCCTCGATATCAACGATGACGGCCATGTGTCCGTAATCGGGTGATATTTCAGTTTTGGGTACGAGGATCTTGCCGCCTGCTGCTTCCACTTTATTGAGAACGACCTGTACATCAGGATTTGCATTTAAATACAATAACGGGCCATCGGTGGGTGATGGCTTGTGAAAACCGCCGCTATCGACGAGCGCACCGCCAACACCCATGGGGTCTTCGAGAGGAAACAGGCGCATTTTCATGTTTGGAAGATCCATGGATGTCATTTTCATTCCAAAAATGGTTTCGTAGAATTTTTGCGCCCGATTTAAATCGGCTGCAGGGATTTCAAACCAGCTGAGTGCATTTTTGAACATCATTTGTCTTGTGGTTAGTTTGACAACTTATAAACGAAAACGGATACTTCAAAAAATTGTTCAGGTATAAAAGCCTTATCAAATACTTTCACTTTTTCAAATCGCCCCTTTCGATTACTTTTAGAAAATGCAAGATAGCCACCCTACTATCAAAGGTCGTGCCCGCAGGGTGAGGAAGAACCTGCGGCAAGGTATGGAACTTGCCTGGGCAGCTTCACCGCGTTCGCTGATCCGTTATTCTTTGCTGGGCGTCCTGAACGCTGCAATGTCTCCCATCGCTGTATTACTGGGTGCCAGCCTGGTCAACCATATCGCCGACGCCCGGATTCATACGATTCAATTTAAAGATATTCTCCCCGTCGTGATCGGCTTATGGATCGTCGTAGGGGTGCAGCGTGCAGTGGGCGCCTATATGGGTTATGGCAGGAATCTTTTTGTGCGTCGGGTTGAACTGGAAGCGGAGCGCCGTTTACTGGCGCAAGCTTCGAGGGTCGATCTGGGGCATTTCGATAACTCCAATTGGCACGACCGGTTGGCGCGCGCCAAACGCGATGTCTCATGGAGACCGGGGGACCTCACATGGTCGGTGCTCGGACTTTCGGGCAATATTGTAAGCATTATCCTGATGGCATCGCTTCTTGCAAGCCTTCATTATGTGCTGGTAATTCTTGCCTTGGCAGCAGCAGGCCTTTCCCTTGCTCTCGAGAGCCGTGTAACGTCGCGGTTATACGCATTTTTCTACAAGGAAACCCCCGAACAACGAGAGCGGGAATACCTTGGCGATCTTCTCGCTCAACCCCGCACAACAAAAGAAATAAGAGCCTACGTTCTTGCCGATTATCTATTGGGAAGGCATCGCAAATTGTCCGAGGACCTTTTCAAACAAAGAGAATACATGTACAGATCAGGTACACGCATCTCATTGCTTACTGGGCTTGTCACCGGGACGACGCTTGCACTCGCTTATCTATTTGTGGCAGTTAAAGGAGTGGCGGGTACGATCGACCCCGGTGGCGTTGTGCTCGTAATCGGTGCCTTCAGTTCCGTTTCGGCGACACTGGGTCAGATCTCGAGTACGTTTGTGGCTGTCGACCAGCATACGACTTTCCTGGAGGATTATTTTTCCTTTTTGGCAATCGAGCCGCTTATCCACGTGCAGGCGAATCCTCTTCCATTGCCGGCCCATCTCAATCAGGGGATCGAATTCAATGATGTCACCTTTACCTATCCGGGCGGGACCGAGCCGGCTGTTTCAGGATTGAATTTGCAAATCCGCAACGGAGAACTGATCGCGCTGGTAGGGGAGAATGGTGCCGGGAAGAGTACACTGGTCAAACTGCTGCTTCGCTTTTATGACACGGATCAAGGCTCCGTGCGTGTTGGCGGGGTTGATCTGAAGAACCTGGATCCTGACGCTTTGCGAAGAAGGATTGGCGTTCTGTTTCAGGACTATCCGAGTTATGAATTGTCAATCCGCGAAAATGTGGTGATGGGGCGGCCAGATGTGCCGGTGGATGACGACCGTGTAATGAAGGCACTGAAGGATGCCCGCAACGAATGGATGGTAAAGAAAATGTCAAGCGGTCTTGATTCCAAGGTAGGGAGGCTCTTTGAAGGCGGGCACGACTTATCCGGTGGCGAATGGCAGCGCCTTGCGTTGGCGCGGATCATGTACCGCGATGCCGATATCTGGATCCTGGACGAGCCAACTTCGTCCCTTGACCCGGAAGCAGAGGCATCGATCTTTGCTGAGCTGAAGGAGAATCTTAAAGGTCGTATCGGCATCGTGATCTCCCACAGGTTCTCGACCGTTCGTATTGCCGACCGTATTGCGGTGATCGCTGATGGGCACGTGACTGAATTGGGTACACACGAGGAACTCCTTGCGGCTGACGGCCATTATGCACATCTGTTTGAGTTACAGGCGGCGGGGTATCGATAGCCGGTAATCGGTGATCGGTGATCGGTAATCGGTGATCGGTGTGACCGCATCCTGATAATCCTGCAAACCTTTAATCCTGTAAATCCCAATCTCGGCAGACGGTAATTGATAAATTACGATCTTAAGCCCTGAAAGGGCTTCATCGAAAAAACTTAAATGCTGCCACTAGTATTGTAACAACTTAATTTAGCAACATTTGATACGATTACGGAATTAGGAATTACGAGATTACTGAATGTATCTTTTCCGATTGGCTACGTTGAAGAAATATGAAGGCCTGGATCCTAGTTGGCACATATTCAAGCAAAACTGCTTTTGGATTTAATGTAGTAATGAGACCCAGGTCACACCTTCCCATTTTACTGATTCTATTGTCCGTTGGTTGCATCGATCGGATTAATATGGATGTTGAATTGCCAGAAGCATATCCCGTTGTTATTGATGGGTACATTTCTGATCGACCGGGCCCCTATACGGTAATTGTTTCAAAAGCATTTGATATCGAGTCAAAATCATCGCTGCGGGTCCGGATAGCCGTGAAGCAATTGGTCCTGTCGGATGATATCGGGAATAGCGAAGAGCTTCAACAGGTGAGTCAGGGCATCTATCAAACAAGGCCCAATGGAATTCGCGGGGCCATTGGCAGGGTTTATAAATTGAAGATTGCATTGCTGGATGGAAGAGTTTATGAATCCAAACCGGACACCCTCCTGGCTTCAGGAAGTGTGGACAGCGTGTACTTTCAATACAAATCGGAAAAGACAACAGAGGGGGCGACCCGTTATGGTTTTGACATTTACTTTGATGCCTCGGCAGGAGGGAGAAGTAATTACCGTTTTCTTTGGGGGTTCAACGGTACTTACAAAGTGGATATCACCTGTTGTTCTTGCTGGGCCAACATACGGAACAAGGATCCGATGGTGAGCGACAATCAACTGGTACAAGCCGGAGAATTTAAAGATGTGATGGCGGGCTATGTGCCCATTACAGGCTGGACCTTTATGTATAAGGTGCATGCCGAAGTGGACCAAATGAGTTTGTCACGCCAGTCTTTTGAGTTTTGGAAAGCGGTAAAACTTCAAAAAGATGCGGCAGGCAGTTTGTTTCAGCCGATCACCGGCAAGATCCCAAGTAATTTTAAGCAGATTAGCGGAGAGGAAACGGAAATGCAGGGATTGTTTTTTGCGACATCGATCGCCAGCAGAGCAATCTACATCACCCGCAATGATATCCCTGATCAAAAGGCTATCCCCAAACTGCAACTCGCTCCTCCCACCGCAAATCATGATCCAGCTGACAATACCTGCCAGGGCTTATTTCCAAACTCAACCACAGAAAGGCCATCCTTTTGGGTTGACTAGTTCGTTGGACTCCAACCCAACGCCCCTGGACTAAAGGATCAGCAAATTTGGCTTTTTGGCAGGAGGAAAAGATAAGCATGCTGAATATGCCTATCAATCCGGCGAAACAACGTACAATTTTCATCAGCTTAATTTGCATGTCACACATGTATATAATACGGAGAATAGTTCAACGGTATTGTTTAATCTCAGACAAAATTAACGAAACCGCGTCCTCAACCAAAAATAGAAATATACGTTTTATAGATAGTCATTGAACACCCTCGGAAGAGGGATTGATATATGAAACTCAATATGACAAAGGAGGCTGGCGAAAACCAGCACAGCTTGCATGCGGCTGAACATTTTGCGGCGACCCTCCGAGGATTCGGACCGGCAGGAATTATTTCCATTCTCGCCATCTTATTAACAGGCAATCTGATTCTCGACAGGATGGTGGTTTTACCTGTTGGCGCCGTCCTTGCCTTGCTGTGGGTGCGACTTTCACATACACCCTGGCGTGATATCGGATATGCGAGACCCGCGAGTTGGATCGGATCACTGGCCCTTGGCTTCGCTTTCGGTATTGCATTCAAGATTGGAATGAAAACGATAGTCATGCCCCTGATTGGCGCCGACCCGGTCAATCATGCATATCATTTCCTTGCCGGAAACACTTCGATTCTCCCCACAGCTATCCTGGCTATGTTCATCGTTGGCTTCGCAGAAGAAACCGTCTTTCGGGGGTATCTGTTTGAGCGGCTTGGCAAACTTTTCGGGTCAGGCGCAGTGGCAAAAATATCAATCGTGATATTAACCTCCGCTTGGTTTGGACTGGCTCATTATCTTGAGCAGGGTCTTGCCGGCACCGAACAAGCAACGATTGTAGGACTTGTATTCGGAACCATCTACACTTTCACAGGCAGGATCTTCATGTTGATGTGTGCACATGCAGCGTTTGATCTGACTGCACTGGCGATCATTTATTGGAATGTAGAATCCGAGGTGGCCCACTGGATCTTCCAATAGAAGGAAGCGTCTCAGATTTTAGTTCTTGTGAGGATGGCTTTTCAAGTTTGCCCTGATAAACGTGAATTTGGTTGCCACTGATCACACAGATAATACGCGGATAGCGTTGACCATCTGTGTTGGACTTCTTCTTTGCACTGGCAGCGAACGAGAAACCAGCATTGTTTTGACTACCTCTCTAATACGGGATTTCCCCTGACTAAAATCATTTTTTTTGCTGACTACTGGCAGTACGCGAGGCTTGGAAGCTAGGTATTTTCATGTATAAAATAAAGTCTCATGAAGACCAAAGAACGTATCAATACGGACGGTAACTCAGCCGTAGCTAATGTGGCCTATGGGTTCTCTGAAGTAGCCGCCATTTATCCAATTACACCTTCTTCAGATATGGGTGAACGGGTCGATGGATGGGCCGCCGAAGAGCGTAAAAACATCTTTGGTGAGAAGGTCGATGTGATGCAGATGCAATCCGAGGGAGGTGCGGCCGGCGCTATCCACGGTGCACTCGCTGCAGGTGCTCTTGCGTCAACATTTACCGCCTCCCAGGGCCTGATGCTGATGATTCCGAACATGTTTAAGATGGCTGGTGAACTGCTGCCAGTTGTTTTTCACGTTTCCGCCCGGTCTTTGGCTTGTCAGTCACTTTCCATTTTCGGAGACCATTCCGATGTGATGGCTACCCGCGGCACCGGTTTTGCCATGCTGGCCTCTTCCAATGTTCAGGAAGCACAAGACATGGCGGTGATTGCTCATTTGTCTACCCTTGAAGCCAAGATTCCATTTCTTCATTTCTTTGACGGTTTCAGAACTTCTCATAGCATTCAAAAGATCATTCCCATCAGCTACGAGGAAATGAGGAACATGATGGATATGAAATTTGTAGAAGAGTTCCGGGCCATGGCATTAAAACCAGAAGCTCCAATCTGTAAGGTGGGGGCACAAAATCCGGATGTGTATTTCCAGGGAAGAGAAACCGTGAACCGATTTTATGAGGCGTGTCCTTTGATTGTAAAGAAATACATGAAGGTGTTTGGCGAAAAAACCGGACGCCAGTATAAGCTTTATGAATACATAGGGGCACCCGATGCAGAACGAATAATTATTTCCATCGGCTCCTCAACTGAAACCATCGAGGAGACCGTCAGCTATCTGCGTAAGAAAGGAGAAAAAGTGGGAGTGTTGAAAGTCAGACTTTACCGGCCCTTTGCCCTGGAGGATTTCGTGAACGAAATCCCCAAGTCTGTTAAAAATATTGCTGTCCTGGACCGAACCAAGGAGCCTGGTTCTGTCGGTGAACCCCTTTACCTGGATGTGGTCGCAGCGCTGGCCAATCAACGGCATGGCATTCGCATCATCGGGGGCCGCTATGGGTTGTCCTCAAAAGAATTTACCCCATCCATGGTGAAGGCCGTATATGATCATCTTGAAAATAACGGTTGGCACAACTTCACGGTTGGCATTAATGATGATGTGACTCACAAATCCATCCTTGTTAAAGAGGAAATTGATACCGAACAAAAAGGAATTGTGCGGTGCAAGTTCTGGGGCTATGGCTCCGATGGAACCGTGAGTGCGAATAAGAATGCCATAAAGATGATTGGCGACAACACTGATCTTTTTGTACAAGGCTACTTCCAGTATGACTCCAACAAGTCTGGTGGGTGGACTATCTCCCACCTTCGCTTTGGTAAGGAGCGCATTCAATCGGAATATCTCCTCAATAAAGTTGACTTTG
>JBGPGZ010000069.1:0-12994 GCA_041484175.1 Cyclobacteriaceae bacterium
CAACGGGTTGCCCTCGCAATGACGGTAAAGTTTTACGCCCTCAATGGGTTGCCTCGCAATGACGGTAAATCGGTAATAGTCCGCCTTTATGGGTTGTTTAGCAATGACTGCTTGCTTATTTACTTTTTCTCATCGATCATACTCCACCACCAATCGTTTGGGCGCGCGCAGCCGCCAGGAAGCAAGGAGCAACGTTTGTAGATCATTTGCCTTCACCTTGTTCAGCCGGATTAACATCGAAGGATAATTACGGTAGTGCTCAGTGAAGTAATAAATCGCCGGCTTTGCCTTTATCCATTTCTCCCTCTCCAGTGTGTAAACCACAAGCGTCTCGCCATCTTCTTTCAGCCTAGCAAACAATTTCTTCTTTACATAAAACCCGGGCGTTCCATAACAGCTGCCCTCGGTTGTTCCGGGCAGGGAAAAGATCATCTCGCGAATCCTCTCCAGGTAAATAAATGCATCAATATTCATACATTTTCATGCTATGCATTTGTACCAATACTCTTTGGGCTCAAAATTCAGGCTTCATAAACCCATTTCCCTCCCGCCATCGTGCGCTCGATAGGGATGGTGATCAATGTTGACGGATCTTCCTTCATTGGATCGCGCCCCAAGACGACCAGATCGGCAAGTTTCCCGGTTTCGATCGAGCCTTTTGTATTTTCTTCATAGGAGGCGTAGGCACCATGAAGCGTTCCGATCCGGATGGCTTCTTCTACCGTGACCTTTTGATTGGCACCCCAGACATTTCCTTTAATATCCGTCCGGGTCACTCCGGATTGCAGCGCCATCATCGGCTCAAAAGGACCCGGCGGGTAATCCGATGCCAGGGTAGGACGTATGCCGGCATCGAGGAAACTGCGCAACGCAAACATATGACTCAGGCGCTCGGCACCGTACTCGCGCATTTTTTCTCCGTGGTAATAAACATACGTGGAGAAAGGAGTCGGAATTACGCCCAACGCTTTCATCCGCTGAATCAGCGAATCGTTGATTACGGTACAGTGCTCGATACGGAAGCGCGGGTCACTCCGTTTCTTTTCTTTCTGCAGCCGTTCGTAGACGTGCAAGGTGGTGTCAATACCAACATCACCGTTGGCATGAACGCCAATCTGCCAGTCCGCTTCATGGGCTTTGCGCGCATAACTGTAGAGTTGCTCCTCATCCATGACCATCATCCCGAAATCATTGGGGCGCCCAATATAGGGCTGAGAAAGTCTTGCCGTCCGCTCAGAAATCGATCCGTCGCACGTCATTTTCATCGCGCCGATGCGCACCCACTCATTGCCCACTCCGGTCCGAACCCCGGCGCTGATCATTTTGTCCAGGTGGGTGTAGCCGATCAAACAATAAACACGAACCAGCAAGTCACCCGCTTCCCACGCATCCTGATAGGCCTGCAAATATTCCGGCGAACCATAGGCATCGTGTACGGAAGTAATACCGGTACGTGACATCATTTTAGAAATAAGTTTGACCCCTTCCCGCAAATCGTCGCGCGTGTACATCGAGGGAATAACCTTGGCCAGAGCATTGTTCGCACTTTCGCTGACGCGTCCATTGAGCGAGCCTCCTGGATCCCGGTCGAAGCGACCTCCAGGAGGATCCGCAGTAGTTTCCGTGATGCCCGCCACTTTTAGCGCCAGCGAATTAACGTACGACGTGTGCCCTCCGCGATGCTCGATGCGGACAGGATGTTCCGGGGCGGCTGAATCAAGATCACCTCGTTTCAGAGGACGTCCTTCGGATGTTTTTGTATCATCATACTTGAAACCGAGTACCCAGTTTCCTTTTGGGGTTTGGGTCGCCCGCCGTCGAATGGCATCCTGGATATCTTGAATGGATCTCAGGTCGCAATCCACTTCCCGGAGATGCTGGAGCCCCGCACTGCCGGGGTGCGAATGAGCATCGATAAAACCGGGAACAACGGTCTTGCCCCCCAGGTCAATTTTTTTTGTATTACCCGCCGCCAGTTGTTGAATTTCCTGATTGGTTCCCACCGCCAGGAAACGCCCACCCGCAACAGCGACAGCCTGAGCCCTCGGTTCTCGACTGTTAACCGTCATTATATTTCCATTGAATAAAATGTACTCGGGTTCAGTTTTATCGAAGACTGTCAAAAGCGGAATCGCTGCGAGCGATCCAAGAAATTCTCTTCGGGATTGCATAAGATTTAAGTTTAAAGTCTCAATTCTCTCCAAAGGAGTCCCCTTGGACAAGTCTCCTGTTTCAGTTTCAGGGCAAAACACATCAACTCATCAACCCTTCGACACACCAACACTTCACATCAGGCTTTGCTTTTGCTTCCATTCTTCTGAATTTGTAATTAATCTGGAGAAAGTCCGGATAATAAACAAGGGGACTTTCAATTGAATTATTTTTTTGGTCGGGATTTGGCCTGAATTGAAATTGTACCGATTGATCCCAGACTTGGTTACTTGAACCACAGAGGACACGGAGGAATGCAACACAGAGTCCACAGAGTGATTCCTCCGTGCCCTTTGTGTGCATCCGTCTCTGTGGCCCTCTGTGTTAAATGCATTTTATATCCTCCCTGTTCCACGCCTACGAGCATAGTGTTTTCAAAAAACTCTTTTATATTGAAAGATGAATCGACTGAGCACTGCCGACTACATTGTCTTCCTTATCTATTTTATCATCGTCTGCAGCTATGGTTATTTTATTTATCAGCAAAAGCGCGCCAAGGAAACCGATTCAAAAGATTTCTTCCTTGCGGAAGGGTCGTTGACATGGTGGGCGATTGGCGCATCACTCATCGCATCCAATATTTCTGCTGAACACTTTATCGGCATGTCGGGCTCGGGCTTTGCCCTTGGCCTGGCGATTTCAACATACGAATGGATGGCCGCCGCCACGCTGATAATAGTCGCGGTCTTCTTTATTCCCGTGTATCTGAAAAACAAAATATACACGATGCCACAATTTTTGGCCGTGCGCTACAATCACACAGTAAGCACAACCATGGCCGTGTTTTGGTTGTTGGTGTATGTGTTTGTCAACCTCACCTCGATCATTTATCTCGGGGCGCTGGCCGTCAGCTCGGTTTCAGGTATATCATTTGAAACCTGTATTGCCGGTTTAGCGATATTTTCAATTGTTGTCACGCTGGGGGGTATGAAGGTGATCGGTTACACGGATGTGTTTCAGGTGTTCGTGCTGATCCTGGGAGGTTTAATGACAACCTACCTCGCGCTCACGATGGTGTCTGATCATTTCGGTTATGGGAACGATGTATTCAAAGGCCTGGCCTTGATCAGGGCAAAGGCGCCTTCTCACTTTCATATGATATTCAATAAGGATCATCCGTACTATCAGGACTTACCGGGATTGTCCGTGTTGATCGGCGGGATGTGGATCAACAATCTCAACTACTGGGGATGCAATCAATACATCATTCAGCGCGCATTGGGCGCAAATCTGAAGACTGCGCGCAACGGCATTTTGTTTGCGGCCTTTTTGAAGTTGCTCGTTCCCGTGATCGCGGTTCTTCCGGGTATCGCGGCCTACGTACTCTACAATAATGGGTTGTTTCAATCTGAAATGGTCGATGCTGTTGGTACCGTCAAGCCGGACCACGCCTATCCCACCTTGCTAAACCTTTTGCCGTCCGGCCTGAAAGGCCTGGCCTTCGCTGCCCTGACAGCAGCCATTGTCGCTTCCCTCGCAGGTAAGGCCAACAGCATCGCTACGATTTTCTCATTGGACATCTACAAGAAATTCTTTCGAGAGCATGCTACGGAAAGGGAATTGGTGTATACGGGCCGGTGGACGGTTGTGATTGCCATGCTGATGGCATGCCTCGTAGCGCCGGCGTTAAGGACTCTCGACCAGGCTTACCAATTTATCCAGGAATATGTAGGCTTTATTTCACCGGGAGTCCTGGCTATTTTTCTACTTGGTTTTTTTTGGAAGCGCGCCACCTCTGCAGCCGCATTATCGGCAGCCTTTCTCACCATTCCGCTTTCAACGATCCTGAAATTTTTACCTCGCTGGACTGAAGGGGCATTTCCGGATTATCCCTTTCTCGATCGCATGACGATCGTTTTTGTCGCATTGATTGTTTTGATGGTGGGCATTAGTCTACTGGGCAAATCGAAGCAGGTGGAGGGGGGCGTTATTGTGATCGACACCTCATTATTTCGCACTTCTGCCGGTTTTGTGGTTTGGTCCGTACTTATTTTGGGAATCCTCATCGCCTTGTATACCGTGTTTTGGTAAGTCTTTTTCTTATTTTTGTGAATATCCGTAACTTGATCTAAAATTATTCAGATTATGCGCGACGCATCAGCATTTTCAAATGAAGAGATCAACCCTCTGAAAAGCATGGACGAATGGGAAGAGAATGTGTTGGACCGTTACCCAACGCCGAATCAACCCGCCAAGCCGATAGGTGAGTTTCGAAACTACGAAACGCCCGTGCGCGACACAGTCAAGAACTTTTACCGGCTCAACCATACTTACCAGACTTATGATTTTGTGCAGGAAAAAAGAAATGAATTCCTGCAATTTAACCGCAAGGCCTTGCCGGTCTGGGAGGCTATGGAGTTTTTAAATACGCTCATCGACGATTCCGACCCGGATATTGAGCTGGACCAATTACAGCACTTGTTGCAGACGGCCGAAGCGATCCGTGCTGACGGTCATCCGGATTGGTTCGTGCTCACGGGCTTTATTCATGACATGGGGAAAGTGCTGTGCCTTTTTGGTGAGCCTCAATGGGCGGTTGTCGGCGACACGTTTCCGGTAGGATGTCAGTTTTCTGACAAAGTCGTCTATCCCGAATTTTTTGAACTGAATCCCGATGCAAAAGACCCACGCTATAATACACGCTATGGAGTTTACTCGCATGAGTGCGGATTAAAGAACGTGACGATGTCGTGGGGCCATGATGAATACCTCTATCACATGACCAGGGACTACTTGCCTGACCCAGCGCTCTATATGATCCGATATCACTCTTTCTACGCGCAGCATCGAGAGGGGGCTTATGAGCACCTCCTGGATGATCATGATCGCGCGATGTTTGAGTGGGTACAGAAGTTTAACCCCTACGATTTGTACTCCAAGAATCCGGTTCCGCCGGACGTAAAGAAGCTAAGGCCTTTTTACGAGGACCTGATCGCCAAATATCTCCCGGCTACGGTGCGGTTGTAATGAAAAATTAGAACCCGCAATTCTACGAAGCGCCTGTCTTGAGAATTTTGACAGGTAATCCTGACTAATTAGAATTCTAAGTGTTCTCAGGGTTCCGTATTTTGGTGCCCCATGCTCTTACACCCATGAGTAAAAAATTCGCGATACCAGACGAGGTAGTCATGAATAAGATATACCTAATTAAAGGGCAAAAAGTAATGATGGATAGGGATCTGGCGGAATTATATGAGGTAGAGACAAAGGTCCTCAATCAGGCTGTGAAGAGAAACTTGCAGCGCTTTCCCGGCGATTTCATGTTCCAGCTGTCAAAAGAGGAGTTTGAAAGCTTGAGGTCACAAATTGTGACCTCAAGTTGGGGAGGTAGAAGAGCACATCCTTACGCCTTTACAGAACAAGGGGTTGCTATGTTATCCAGTGTATTAAAAAGCGAACGAGCCATACTGGTTAATATCCATATCGTCCGAATATTCACACGAATGCGAGAGGTGTTGTTGACAAACAAAGATGTTTTGTTAAAGTTAGAGCAACTGGAGAGAAAGACAATCCATTATGGTGATGATATCAAACTGATCTTCGATTACCTGAAAGAATTACTCAATGCCAAGTCGAAACCCTTGCAAAAGATTGGATTCAAGCGAAAGGATGAGGGTTGATCTCTAACTGCCTTATTGATTATTTTGCATAGTTTATTTCCACAATTAGAAATGAAAGACTTCAAAAAATACTATGTACTATCTGCCCCGCCTGAAGAAGTATACCTGGCCTTGACCAGCCCCGCCACAATTCAATTGTGGTCAGGCGAAAAAGCCGAAATGACAGCGGAGCCGGGAACCGAATTTTGGTTGTGGGACGGAAGCATCATGGGAAAAAATCTGGAGTTTGAAACGGGAAAGAAGATCGTCCAACAGTGGTACTTTGGAGATCAGCCGGAAGAATCCATTGTCACCATCATCCTCCACCCGCATCAGCAAGGCACTTCGGTTGAACTCCGCCACACCAACATCCCGGATCAGGATTACAAGGATATTGTGGAAGGCTGGAATGAGAGTTACTTTGGATCCTTGATTGAGTTTTATCAGGATTAGCAGGATTAAAGATCAGGATGACCAGGATATTTGCTCAATGTTGGAATGAGGGTTACTAGGTTTCTTCGATGACTTTTGCGGGAATTTATCAATCAACAAAATCCAGTTACTCCCAAATATCCTGAAAATCCTGATGCAGAAATCACAAAAATCAGCGGTCACGTTTACCGCTCGGCTGGTGGAGGCGATGTATGGTAACTTTAGCTATGCTTCCGCCATTCTTCCAAAAAAGATTGCAGACGGGCTTCCGGCCGGCCGTCAACGGACGAAAGGAACACTCAATAATATTCCATTTTCTCTCGCGATTCAATACCGGAAGGATGGTCAACGGTTTTTTTGTTTAGCCGCGCTTTGTGCCGCGCCGCGGGAGTTCAAATCGGCAATTCCGTGGAGGTTATGTTTAGCCTTGTGAATCCAAACATAGTGGACTTGCCCGAGGAACTCATGGCCGTACTGGAACAGGACGACGATGCCAGGAAGGTATGGAATAGTTTTACACCCGGAAGACAAAGAAGCCTTACAATCTATGTCACGTCGGTAAGAAATGTAGACAGCCGGATCAAGCGGGCTCTTGAACTGGCAAACAAAGCAAAACTTGGCCAGCTTCAGGTCCAGAGGACCACAAGAAAAAAGGATCAGGATTAATCAGGATTAACAGGATTGTTAGGAATAACAGGGTCAATGAATTAACGACCAGGTTTTCATCCCGTCAATCGCCTGTTCCTAATAATCCTGTTCCTTATTAATCCTGCTAATCCTAACAATCCTGAGAATCCTGATCTAATTTGCGGTAATGAAAGAGAGCTATCCGGTCTTTGAAATACTTTCCGAACTAAGACAACGGCTTTCTCAAAACAAAATCGTCATTCTTCAGGCTCCTCCGGGCGCAGGGAAGTCGACGGTGTTGCCTTTGCAATTATTGGATGAGCCGTGGCTTGGCGGAAAGAAGATGATTATGCTTGAGCCGCGCCGGCTCGCTGCCCGCTCGGTTGCCTATCGAATGGCAACTTTAAAGGAAGAAAGCGTCGGGGAAACCGTGGGATATCGCATCCGCTTCGACACGCAGGTAACTTCGAGGACGCGCATCGAAGTGGTAACGGAGGGAATTCTTACCCGGATGATTCAAGGTGACAACACCCTCGATGGTTTCGGGTTGATCCTTTTTGATGAATTTCATGAACGAAGTCTTCAAGCAGATCTTGCGCTGGCATTTTGTCTTCAGGTGCAGCAGATTGTTCGCGACGATCTTCGCATTCTTATTATGTCGGCAACGCTGGACGGGGAAAAGCTCTCGTCGATGCTGGGAAATGCCCCGATTGTATCAAGTACAGGAAGGCAATTTTCCGTTGAAAATCGCTACTATAATTTTGACCCGGGCGCACCAATACCCGTCCGGATGGCACGCGCCATCCGAAAAGCATTAAGCGAAAACAAAGGAGATGTTCTAGCCTTTCTTCCGGGAGCGGGAGAAATCAATCGAACCGGAGAGTTGCTCGAAGCAGAAGATATCGGTGCTTTAGTGTGTTCACTCTACGGCGATCTTCCTATGAAAAAACAACAGGAGGCCATCCTTCCGCTTCCGGACAAAAGGCGAAAAGTGGTCCTGGCAACGTCAATCGCGGAAACATCCCTTACGATAGAAGGAATCTCTGTCGTAGTCGACTGCGGCTACTCGCGTGTCCCCCGGTTTGATCCTCGCAGTGGCTTAACGCGGCTCGAAACAATCCGCGTTACAAAAGATTCCGCTGATCAGCGGGCGGGTCGCGCCGGGAGACTGGGTCCGGGCGTTTGTTACCGGCTTTGGAGCGAAGGGATGACCGGTAGCCTGGTGCAAAACCGGAGTCCTGAAATCCTCGATGCCGATCTGGCGCCACTCATGCTTGAGATAAGTAATTGGGGTCTAAAGGATGTATACCAACTGACGTGGATTACGCGGCCTCCCGCAGGCGCCGTGAATCAGGCAAAAGAATTGTTGGAGCAACTCGAGGCGCTGGAAGATGGAAGAATTACAGAACGGGGCAAAAAAATGTTACAGCTGCCGACTCATCCACGGATTGCCCATATGTTGTTGAGCGCATCACTCCCCTCACCGTCACCCCGTCACTTCGGGACACCCCTCTCCCCGGGGAGAGGGGAAGGGAGTGTGGGGTTAGCCACCGACATCGCGGCCCTCCTCGAAGAACGCGATCCTTTGCCTCGCGATTCTGGTGCAGACATAATGCTGCGATTGGGAACACTCCGGAAATGGAGAAGTGGAGAGCGCGTCAACGCAGAAAGAAATGTACTCGAACGCATCGAACGATTGGCTTCATCGTGGAGAAAAATCTTTAAGATGGCTGTTGACAATTCCATTCCGCCCGACGAAGAAGTCGGGAAGTTGCTCGCCGCAGCTTACCCGGAGCGGATCGCCAGCCAGGTTGAAAAAAATAGTGAACGCTACAAACTGGCCAATGGAAAAGTGGTGAAACTTCCGCCGCATGATCCTTTGATGCGTGAGCCCTGGCTTTCGGTAGCTCAGCTGGATGCCGGAAGCGGTGAAGGAAAGATATTCTTAGCAGCTGCGCTTAATGAAAATGACCTGCTCCACCTGGCGCATGAACAAGAAGTTGTAAGTTGGGACGCCGGTAGAGGGATGGTGGTGGGCGCATTGGAAAAAAGAATTGGCAACCTTGTGATGGAGAGCAGGCCATTGACGACCATTGCGGCGGAAAAGCGAATCAAAATCCTGTGCGAGGCGGTACTGCGCGAAGGATTGAAATTAATTGGCTGGTCCGGGACGCAATCTGAATGGCAAGCGCGGGAGATGAGCCTGCGAACGTGGAGGCCGGAAGAAGGATGGCCCGATGTAACGGAAGAGCATTTGATGAAAACGCTGGAGGAATGGCTTTCACCTTACTTAATCCAGGCCAGCAAGCGGACCGACCTGCAACGTCTTGATTTGAGTTCCATACTTGCCGGACTTGTTCCGTGGGACCTGGCTCGCAAACTGGACAAACTGGTTCCGGCAAAACTCGAAGTGCCCAGCGGGTCAATGATTTCAGTTCATTACAGTATGCAAGGTGAACCACCGGTTATGGAAGTGCGATTGCAGGAGGTGTTTGGGCTGCTGGAAACTCCCTCGGTGAACGAGGGTAAGACCAAGGTGGTGCTTCATTTACTTTCTCCAGGATATAAGCCGGTGCAAGTGACGCAGGATTTGAAAAGCTTTTGGCAGACTGCCTATCACGAGGTGCGAAAAGAGCTGCGTATCCGTTACCGAAAACATTCCTGGCCCGAAGATCCGTGGACAGCCAAAGCGGTGAGGGGGGTGAAAAAAAGATTGTAAGTAGATCGGTGCAGAGAGGCCGCGGAGTCCCGAGGCGGAGACTGCGGGGAAGGGAAGTAGCTGGTCATTGGCGTCATTGGCCAATAGTCATTAGTGGTGATCGGTGATCGGTAATCGGTGATTGGTGTCTTAGTTCTCCACGTTGGCGCGCGTTTTGCAAACGCGTGCCCAACTAAATCGCTTCCCGCTCTAATTTTATCACGAAATCAATTTCTTTCCCCGCAGAGTCTTCGTTTCGGGACTCCTGCGGACACCGAGGCGTCGGTCTGAGTCAGATATCTTCTTCCGGAGGGACGACACGGTTTATATGAGGCACTATTTTCATACTTACCCACAGAAAAATGCTGTGGTTGAGGAGATAGAATTCCGACCAGCCCCCAAATCAGCCATTTTTCGCGGTGTTTGCGCGAAATTCTACAAGCAAATACAAATATTATTCTGTATTTGGCCGCCAGACTTCATAAAACAGCGCTGTGAAATTATTATCCTTCAGGTCGTTCGGCATACCTGTCCATCCGGCGTAGAAAATATTGATTCTTGATATTCCATCTCTTTATTACGCGCGTAACCGATGCTTTCCCTTTTACCTGTGCGGGTCACGTTGAAGTCGCACTTTTGCACCGTTAAAAACTAAAACAAAATTCAGATGAATTCAGTATCAAAAGTTATCGCATTAGTAGTTTGCATGTTCAGTGCAACCGTATTCGCTCACGCAGGTTCCCCTATTAAGACGGCGGTCATTTCCGCGACAACGGGTGTTTACAAAGTGATCTACAAGAGCACCGAAACCGGCAACGTAAAGGTTTCTATTTTCAACGCAAGCCAAGTCCTTGTATTTACCGAGACTCTGACGAACGTATCTTCGTTCATCCGCCCTTACAACTTCAGCGACCTGAGCCAGGGTGAGTACACCATCGTTGTAGAAGACAAGAATGGCAAAAGCGAAGAAAAAGTAAGCTACCACATCGTTAAGGTGGAAAGCACTGTTGCTGTAGCCAAAATTGCCAATCAGGCAAACAAGTACATTCTTTCAGTTGAAAATACTGCAACGGATATTGTTTCCGTGAGAATCTTTGATGCAGCAGGTACCATCTTGCATGAGCAATCAATGACGGTCAATGGCAAATTCAGTGTGATCTACAACCTCAACCAGGTTAAGACTGCACCCATCTTTGAAGTGACTGGCACCAACGGGATTACCAAGACCATCGCTTTCTAATATTTCTTATTTGAAAGTCTAACGAGAAAGCCCTTCGGGGCTTTTCTTATTTATACGTAGTTGTAAAACCCAACTTTGGGTCACTTGTCATTGGTCATTAGTCATGGGTAGATGCTGTGCCACCGGCAAAATGGTTTCAGGGGATTACTTCAAGATAGTGAGAAGGCACTTTTATAAAACCCCTTTTTCTGGACGTAATCTAGCAGTTTTACATAAAAAGGGTGCGAGCCAAGCGTAGCGCTGTCGCCTATCAGGATGAGTTTTTTCTTCGCCCGCGTCATGGCCACATTGGTTCTGCGAATGTCGCCGAGAAATCCTACTTCGCCCGTGTCATTGCTACGGACAAAACTGATCACAATCGCGTCGCGTTCCTGTCCCTGAAAGGCATCGACCGTGTTGATCGTGATAAGCCTGTGAAGCGGTTCAAGAACTTCGGAGCCTTCGGCAAGTTTGTGGAGGTGATCGACCTGTGCCCTGTAGGGCGTGATGATCCCCATCGTCACGCCCTCATGCAGCCATTCTTCAATACCCACTTCCTCTACTAGCTTTTCCACTTGATGAATGACCAGCTGAGCCTCTTCTGCGTTGAAGCGGCTTAAGGTTTCAGGATCCTGCGCCTCGGTATACCCGCATCCGGCCGTGTCGATGTATTCAACCGGCGGTTGATTCGGACGTAACAAGACCGCTTTTACCGATTCATGAGCAACCAGTTGATCACCGTAAAAATAGGCAGACGGGAATTTCATAATGTCTTCGTGCATGCGGTACTGTACTTGCAACATCGTGGCTGACGAGGATTGACGCCCGATAGCCTTTTCAAACAACGTCCTTGCAAGGCCTTGCAGCGCCGCTTCACGTGATTTGATCGTAGGAGGAAGCTGTTGGTGGTCTCCCGCAAAAATTACGCGGAAAGATTTGAGAAGCGGGATCCAGCAGGCAGGCTCCAGTGCCTGTGCCGCCTCGTCAATAAAAACGGTCTTGAACCGCCTTCCGCGCAACACAGGGTGTGATGAACCGACGAGTGTACAACAAATTGCCTGGCTCGTTTGCAGGATATCGTTGATGATGTAAAACTCGAGCATATCGGCATCGGACTTCAGCGTCTTTGCCTCTTGCATCAATAGCCTCCGTTGTAATTTTTCATGATGACCGTAATTGCGCTTGTATTTGAAAGCCATCGACTTTACCTGCTCCATCTTTTTTCTCAGGACGCGCAGCTCTCCGTAGTGACCATGTTGCGCAATCCTTGCGTCCAATGTCTTTCCCAGGGATTGCTCTGTCACCCGTGCAGGATGCCCAATGCGCACAACGTTCAATCCCTTTTCATCAAGCTTATCGGCAAGCAGATCAACAGCGGCATTGCTGGGCGCGCAGACCAATACTTGATTTTCCTCCTTGACGCTAAGGGTGATTGCCTCTACAAGGGTCGTGGTTTTTCCCGTTCCGGGAGGACCATGGATGATTGCTAAATCCTTGGCCCCGCAAATTTTTTTGAGCGCCTGAAGTTGACTGGGGTTTAGCCCCGCCGGTAGTTGGCTCATGCCGTTGGGTTCTTGATCGGGTTTTGACTTTGGCTGTTCGCCCAGCAGGATTTCGCGGAGTTCTGCCAGACGCCCGTCCGCCTTCATCACTTCTTTCAGGGCGAATTCCATTTCCCGGTAAGTCATTTCGTCAAACATCACATCGACTCCCAGGTTACCGTCTTCGATCCAGTCGGGAAGATCATCGCCGTTTAGGGTTATGACCATCGTGTTGTCGCGCACGTAGTTGATCACACCGTTCAGGTGCTCCTTTTCCGGCTTGCCCGATGCGTTGGAAAAAAGACTCACGACTTTGCCGCTCTGAAAGGCGTGCGGCTGATCCAGGTGGTTTGTCCGCTCGACTTCAACAATCAGGCGTTCCCCGGTTCCGATATAATGACGCTTTAGCCGAAGCGGATACCAAGTTGTTCCCTCCTTGGTGCGCTGGCTCAGGGACCGCAACAATACTTTTTGCCGGTATTGGTCCAGGTCGGCCTGCCGTTCAAGTTGGATCAGTTCAAGCGTTTTGCGGAGTTGCTCGTGAACAGTCATAAAGGCTAAAGATAGCACCTTAGCTATTTACCAAATCAAATTTTGAAAGGTAATCGTTGATATATTCTTTTACTTTCTTTCTGCGGTATTGCATGATAAACCGCGGATGAGCGAG
>JBGPGZ010000070.1:0-12969 GCA_041484175.1 Cyclobacteriaceae bacterium
ATGTGGAACGAACAGGGAGAGCGGAATGAAGATGCCTTTCGGTTGCTAAACGAGTGTCTCACCTGGTGCAACAAGGCCGGGCTTCGCGTTGTTCTGGATCTCCACATTTTGCGGTCGCATCATTTTAATGCCAAGGAAAAACCCCTGTGGACAGTCCCTGCAGAACAGGACAAGTTTATTCAATTGTGGAAAGATTTATCGCGCGCCGTACATGAATGGCCCAACGGCATGGTGGCTTATGAATTCATGAATGAGCCGGTAGCGGATGATGCAGAACAATGGAATCAGTTACTTGGGAGGGTTGCCGATTCGATCCGCCACTGGGAGGCGGAGCGCGTGCTCGTTATCGGCTCGAACCGTTGGCAATCTGCGAATACGTTTGACCAGTTAAGAATTCCGAAGAATGATCGAAATATTTTGCTCAGCTTCCATTTTTATGAACCATTCCACCTCACCCATTTCCAGGCTTCGTGGACGCGTCTGAAAGATTTTAAAGGGGAGGTAAATTATCCAGGACAGATCGTAGTGAATGGTGTTTCACCCGAGGAGAAACGCATTTATGATCGCGATACGCTTGAAAAAATGATGCAAAAGCCCCTCCACCTGGCCGACAGTTTAAAGCTGCCGCTTTACTGCGGCGAGTTCGGGGTAATTGACAAGTCGCCGGTTGAAGCCAAACTGGCCTGGTACAGGGATATGGTAGCGATTTTCAAAACGCGGGGTATCGCGTATGCGAACTGGAACTACAAAGCAGGCTCTTTTGGAATTGTAGACCAGCATATGAAACCCGACAATCCGATAA
This sequence comes from Cyclobacteriaceae bacterium, assembly GCA_041484175.1. Lineage (GTDB taxonomy): Bacteria > Bacteroidota > Bacteroidia > Cytophagales > Cyclobacteriaceae > ELB16-189. The sequence goes on from JBGPGZ010000070.1 coordinate 803, forward strand.
TTGAAATACTGACCCAACGTTAAGGAAGCAAATGAAATTTTTTGCAGGACCGCGTTAGCTCCTTTCCAAAAAAAACATGATCATGATTAGAAAGGAAAAGGCCAGGAGACCTATCCGGCTGTTCCTGTAAAGGCCATCATGAAAAACTTCCTTCAGCGAATATTGCCTGGGAAGAAAGACCCACCTTATAATAGCTCCCGGAAATCCCAAAATAAAGTAGACCGCCAGTTCAAGGAATACGCTCATCGGCTTCATTTTTTTGAAGTAAAAACGCTGACGCTCTGTTAGACACAGTGCCATTGCCATCAAAGTCAAAAAGCCAGTTCAATTCCGGCTTCATTCTCTTTGACTTAATAAAGTTGAGATGGATTTGTAAGAGTTGGAATCCCTGAATTCAGGGATTTACAGGAAAGCTGCGGCTGTCCGGTTCTTAAATAAATCTCTTACCGTGCTTGTTAAATCTGCAGTGGTCACGGTTGCGATATTTAACCGTCTTCTTTGTAATTCCATAGCTGGGACACGAATAGAACTCGGAACTGCAAGAGGTCAATACCAATGCTGCAAGGGCGATTACGATCAGCTTTTTCATTGTTTTTTTCTTTGTGCTTTGAGACCATAAAAGTAGGTGGAGGCAATCGTTTGCGATTTTTGATGTTCCCCGGAAAAAAATGAGTGTAAGAAGGAGTGCGTTATTGATAGAAAGTCCGCCTGACTTCGAATTGCATTCGTTTCTGGTATAAAATATTACCTGACTCTGTACATGACACACCTCACAAAGTCGAGGATGGTGGCATTTATTTGCTATGAGTAACTTACCACACCTCTGCGCTCACCCCTTCTAGGTCTTACAGAGGGTCAGGGTGCGTTTTGCCAAAGCGGGAGGAAAAAAGCTACCTTCGTCTTTGGCGACATTAACCCCACAAAAAGGATGATATGAGCTATGTAATGACGTCCCTTTTTTGCACATGGTTCAATTGGAGGGCCGTCCAAAACCTTCCTGTAGTCAACTTTGGATATGTCATCCTTTATGCCTCAATTAGCTGGCTACTGATCCAAAGTATTGATTATCTGAATCGAAGAGTCCGCAAGAAGAAATGAGAAATTCCTTTGCCAGGTTTGTCAGGACTAACTTTCACCCTATGAAAAAATTAAGAGTAACCTGTTTTCTTTTTTGTGCAACGTTCTTTGCATCCGCGCAATCCTTCACTCCTACGTGGCAAAGTCTTGACGCCCGTGCCGTGCCGCAATGGTACCAGGATGCCAAGTTTGGCATCTTTATCCACTGGGGTGTTTACTCGGTGCCGGCCTATTGCGAAAAAGGAAGTTATGCCGAGTGGTACCAGAACGGCTTGAACAATGGAGATTCTGCGCGATTAAAATATCACCAGGCAAAATTTGGAAACAAATCCTACTACCAGTTTGCTGATGACTTCAAGGCGGAATTGTTTAATCCGGATGAATGGGCAAAGGTATTTGAGCAGAGTGGTGCAAAATACATTGTGCTTACATCAAAACATCATGATGGTTTTTGTTTATGGCCCAGTGAGCAGGCAAATTCAACCTGGGGCAGGCAATGGAATGCAGTGGATGCGGGACCTCACAGGGATCTGCTGGGGGACTTGTTTACGGCGGTGCGAAAGACCAGCGTTCATCCCGGAATGTATTATTCGCTCTACGAATGGTATAATCCCTTGTGGCTGAAAGACCGGGCCCAATACGTTTCAACGCATATGTGGCCACAAATGAAAGAGCTTGTCAACACCTATCGGCCGGACGTGTTTTGGACGGATGGAGACTGGGATGCCCCGGATGATCTTTGGAAGAGCAAAGAATTTTTAACCTGGTTGTATAATGAAAGCCCGGTAAAAGCCAGCGTAGTGACCTTTGACCGGTGGGGCAGCGGTATCCGCTTTCATCACGGTGGTGTGTACACCCCCGAATACCAGCCCGATCTGGATTTTGAAGATCATTACTGGGAGGAGAGCCGCGGAATGGGATTCTCTTATGGATACAATCGCGAAGAAGACGCATGGGATTATAATTCGGCCCAGTCGCTCGTGTTGAACCTGACCGATAAGGTGAGCCGCGGCGGGAATTTCTTACTCGATATTGGACCGGACGAACATGGAAAGATCCCCCCGATTATGCAAGAGCGTTTGTTGCAGATTGGCGACTGGATAAAGATCAACGGTGAAGCAATTTATAATACAACGCGCTGGAAAATACCTTCGCAATGGAGCGAAGGGAGGAAAGACTATAAACCACAAACCAGCAGCGGTGACGTGTTGCTGAAACTTACGGTGGACCCCGATCCGGGTTATGCCATCAAGGAGATTTTTTTTACTTATAACCGGACCGGCAATAATTTGTATTGCATCTTTCCAAAATACCCGTCTACCCATGGTCTGATATTAAAGGACATTTCGCTTCCGCCGGGAACAGTGATCACTTTTTTGTCATCGAAAGAAACACTGAAGTGGAAACAGGATGGAAAAAACTGTGTTGTTGAATTGCCCCCCTACGATCCCAATAAGATAAAAGCCCCCTATGCCTATGCAGTAAGAATTGAGAATTACGGAAAATTTGTGCGCAAGCCGCAAATTGCCGTATCGTATAAAGACGGTTCATTACTACCGCTTGTCACCATCACCGGCGCTGCAGGCACTGTCATTCATTATACAATCGATGGAAGCGATCCGACGGAAGCTGCCCCCGTTTATCAGCAACCGTTTATACCGGCCAATAGCTGTACAGTAAAGGCCGCTGCGTTTCAAAAAGATGCTTTGCAAAGCGGTGTAACCAGCACTCAAACGACAAGATACACCTGGATGATCGCAATCAAACCTGGCAAACTTCAACCCGGCATTGCCTACCGGTACTATGAACCTTCGGGAAGAATTAATCTTGGTTCCATCGAATCCAATCAACCGTCAAAATCAGGTGTCACCGATAAGATTTCCACTCAAGCAAAACAACGCAAGGACAAGTTTGCATTTGCCTTTGACGGTTTTCTCAAAATTGATACCGATGGTATTTACGTTTTTTTTACGCAAAGTGATGATGGCAGCAAGTTCACTGTTGACGGGGTTGAAACGGTCAACAACGACGGTGAGCACGGAGGAGTTGAGCAGCGTGGCAGGGCGGGATTGAAAAGAGGTTATCATAAAATAAGGATTGTCTATTTCGACAGCGGTGGGGACAATGAACTGAAAGTGATGATGCAGCAAGATGGTGGGATCAAAACAGAAATACCTGCGGGTATGTTATTCCATTGACTGTTTTCATTTGACAGACAACCTGAGATTTTAGCGTAATTGAGCAGGCTAATAATATGAGCTTTGCGAAACTTTGCGTTCTTTCGCGCCTTGGCGGTAAGGGAAAATTGAGTAAGCCATGATGAAATCAATCGACGGAAAAGTAAACTGGGGTATTATCGGTTGTGGCGATGTCTGTGAAGTAAAAAGCGGCCCTGCATTTAACAAAGTAAATCACTCAAGCCTGGTGGCGGTGATGAGGCGCGATCTGGCAAAGGCCGCCGATTTTGCAAAGAGGCACGATGTGCCGCGATATTACTCCGATGCGTCCGCCCTGATAAACGACCCTGAAGTCAACGCTATCTACATCGCAACTCCCCCCGCTTTTCATGAGGCCTATACAAAACAATCGATGAAAGCCGGAAAGCCTGTATATATTGAAAAACCGGTGACCGTGAACGCAGCCTCCTGCGAACGAATGGTGAAGCTATCCCAGGATTACAACATCAAGGCTTCGGTGGCGCACTATCGCAGGGCATTGCCCCTTTTCAACAAAGTTAAATCCCTGATCCGGGATGGCGCCATCGGCAAGGTACGACTTGTAATAATTACCACGCTGCAACCCGAAGCCAGTAAGATTATTACGCACACCGAGGATCGCTGGCGAGTTAATCCTGAACTTTCAGGAGGAGGGCTATTTCACGATCTTTCACCCCACCAACTGGACATCCTGTTTTGGATTTTTGGAGCCCCCAAAGAAGTTTACGGCCGTTCGCTCAATCAGGCTAATCGCTACGAAGCTCCTGACCTCACAACGCTGGAGGCCATTTACAATGACGACATTATCCTTCATGGTATTTGGGCATTTAATGTAGCGGAGAGCGCCACGCAAGACTCCTGTCAAATTGTTGGTGATCAAGGTATGTTGCGTTTTTCATTCTTTAAAAAATCAATGATCGAGGTGGTAACCGACGCCGACGCCGAAAATATCGCATTGGAGTACCCCGTTAACATTCAACATCCGATGATAGAAGCTGTCACAAAATTCTTCAAAGGCGAGGGTCCTAATCCATGTTCCCTGGAGGAGGCGCTGGTCGTTATGAAAATGATGGATAGGACCCTTGTTCGTTGACTTGAAATTCACAATTCGCAACTCGCAATCCACAAATCGCAATTCAGAACAATCTAACGATCAACCAATATCACTGGTTGGGCCTTGTGTGGCGATACTCATTTGCAGATCGGGCTGAATTGCGATTGGCGAATTGCGAACGGCGAATTAGGTCTTCCCAAAATACCGCAAGTCACCCTTAATTTGGTCATCATAAGCTGTTATTCGACCACAATCTCATCGACGAGCATGATGGCAGGACGGCCGGCCCCCGGATGTGAGTCCGGGGTGTTTCCAATGGTATAAGCCTTCACTTTTATAAAGCGTGCGTCTCGCGGATTGAATTCAGCAATAAAATCGCGCTGTTGTCCACCGTATTGATCAATTGGCAACGTGTTGTCAACCCTGCTCGCCAAATCGAAATTCTTTCCATCCAATGAGACAAAGTACTCTACTTTCTTTGGACAGACCCGGAGCCAAAAGGCGTACTGAAAGTAGGCGGACTCAATTCTGTGCACCCTTTTGACTTCTTCCAGATCGATCACAACCTCCAGGTTTTGACCAGGAAAGACGAGCCAGTTGTACGAATAGTCGTGACTTCCGCGAATACCGTCCGTTAGCATCGCTGTGCTCCCCGCTGGAAGCTTTGTGGTATCCGGGCTCAAGAACACGGTTTTTTTGCCATAGGCCAGGTGCTCGTTCACACCCTGTGACAGGAGCCGGTACATCGCCGCCCGGTACGCCTCGGGAGAAGTACTCCACTCTTTTACCTGTGTGACCCCCTCACGGATGCACAAATCGGTGAACGGGTCAATCATAGCTCGTATTTCAGGGCGCGTTTCCCATCGCCCGTTAATCTTCCGAAACACACCTTGATCCCCTTTGAAGTTTTTCTTCGCCTGTTCCAGAATGGCATACTGAAGCGGGAGATGCGCGATCCTTACACGCTCAAGAACATCCGGTACCTCAGCAACTGCGGTCTCCGCTTCCTTGAATAGTGTTTCGTAGCGTTCGATCAGCGCTGGCGTGAGATAAGAGGTTGCAGCCTCCATCGGGCTGCCAAAGATCCGCAGCGGCATTCCGGACTTGAGGAGCGCCTCCCTCATCTCGTCAATGTACTGCCGGATCGACTTGGCGGCGGCACCGTAGTACCCTGTCAGAAAATCATTCATCACGGTATCAACATTCAGGTTGGGTTCCCACAACAGTTTTGAGATCATATAGGCACGAAGCGCTGCAAACTCACCGCCGACTTCGCGGTTTCCCTGTTCAAACATCGCTGTCACTCCATGTTCCGAAAAAAATTGAATGTTGGGCTGCAACACATGCAAGTTTGGAAATGGGCTGACAAGGTGGTTAAACTGGATCACATAATCCCATACGATAATGTCTTTTGCAATTTGTCCCCATTCCTCAACGTCCCTCACAAAATCCGCACTCGCGGAATCTTTTGCAATCGGCAGGTGGCGGTACACCTCGATGCTGCAGAGCATGATATTGACGTTCTCGCGCGGACGCACGGTCTTGGGCGCCTTCCGCCCGTATTCGTAGGCCAGCGTCGAGATAATCTTATCCGGGAATTGCTCTGCCACCTGGTTGACAAAATTGATGATTGAGCCGGAGGGCGAGCCTTCACGCTCATCGATAGCCTTGCACAAGTTGCATGTGCAGTAATTTCGATTGTCGTTTTGGCTGACTGACCAATACGTAGCCTCGGGGTTCTCAGCGATTTTCCGCCGCAGATTCTGAACGGTAACTTCAAGGACGGCTGGATTAGACAGACAGAGCTGTGTCGGGATGCGGTTGCCGTTAACCATCGCATAGTATTCCGGATGGTCGTGATAGTACGTTTCGGGAGAAACGAGCTCATTAAAGGTATGCACCCACATACCCCAGGCAGTCCGTTCCCCGTGCTCGTCGTGATCCAGCTTATGCCAGTCGGTGTACTCTGCATCCCAGGTGACGCGATAGTGTGTGTCTCTGAACCGGATTACCGGCACCTCCAAATCGTTGATTTTTCCGAGCTGGATCCTTTTTTGCGATGGTATAACTTTGACCAAGGGGCTGTACATCCTGCAGCCGAGGTACTTCTCCAGAAAGGTGTAAACCCCGTAAAGTGTTCCTTTCTTGTTTCCGCCGGCGATAATCAGGCGGAGGCTGTCTGTTTCAATAAAAAAACCATCCTCCTTGAGCGCATTGAAATTGACTTTGATGCCCACGTCATCAAGACGTTCATTCTGTCCTAATACGATTTCATAGCGACTTCTTCCCTGGCCGGCTGGGATAATCGGCAAAGCGGCCCCCGAGATCTGAAGCAAATAATCCTGAAGAACTTTGGAGGCTTTGATCTCATAAGTAGTCGCTGCACCAGGGATAACGATTCGATAGCGGCTCACACCATCTTCCGTAAGAACGATACTCTCCTGAACAGCGGGTGCCGCTTTCTTCTTGCTTTTCTTTTGTGCAGCCAGCGGAAGCGCGGTAAAGAGAATAACCATGATCGGCAACAGAAGCAACAACAGAAAGCAGTTGCGGAAGTGAACGTTTAAGTTTGCCATTGTGTAGGGGATTGAAGCTATGATAACGTAAGTTTGTTATAAAAACAATACAATTTATATCGGAACGGGAGCAGCGGATAAATGAAGAATCTCCAGTCAAAGCATTGTCAACATTCCTTTGCAAGCTTCGCATGAATTTCTTTGCGGCTTTTGCGTAAACACTTTTTTAACGCACCGTAATCGTAGCAAGGGCTCCTTCCAGAATGGACAAAGCCGACTTCAATTCATCACGTGAGATGATAAGGGGTGGACACAGTTGCAGTACATTCCCTTGCGAAACTTTAAAACTGAGTCCATTTTTTAAACAAGAGTACATAACCTGTTCGGCTTCTTGAATGGCTTTTGTTTTTGTTGTCCTGTCTTTTACCAATTCAATTCCCCACAATAACCCAATTCCCCTTACATCCCCGATCAAGGAATATTGTTGCCGAAGTTTCGAAAAATAATCGCGAAGAAACAGTTCATCTTCCCGGACTTTCTCAAGCAAGTGATTTTCTTCCATGAACTCCAGCATGGCCACAGCAGCCACACAGCCCAGCGGACTCTTCTCATGTGTGAAGTGACCGAGGGACACATCGCCGGCCACGTTGTAAGCTTCCCTGGCAACCATGGCGGCGATGGGAATTACACCAGCGCCCAATCCTTTGCCCAGGCAAACAATATCAGGTTCTATATCGTAATGCTCAAAGGCAAACATCTTGCCGGTACGGCCAAATGCGATCGGTATTTCATCCAAGATCAGCAGCACCTCGCGGCGCGTGCAAATTTCCCTGACTTTCTTCCAGTATGCCTTGGAAGGTATTTGCACATCCGTGTTTCGGATTGTCTCCGCGATAAAAGCACCGACATCGCCTTCTTTTTCGATCACGTATTCGAGATAGTCAGCATACTGAACATCTCCTTCGCCGGCTGCCTCCCAAACCCCCCGATAGCTCATGGGAGGCGGAATGCGTTCAACACCGGGCATCAAGGGACCGAGTCCTTTTCTAAACTGAGATTCTCCGCCTGCGGCAATTGCATCCATTGAAGCACCGTGAAATGAATCCCACAATGAAATAATCTTATGTTTTCCGGTAACCACCCTTGCCAACTTCAGCGCCATGCTGACCGCACTGGTTCCGCCGGGGGCCAGCAGGATGCGTTTCAAATCTCCGGGAAAAAGTCCGGTTAATTTCTTCGCAAGACCGATTGCAGCACTGTTGGTATACCGGCGCGGTGAAAATGGCATTACATCCAGTTGCTCTTTTACTTTTTTTACGACCCATGGATTTCTGTAGCCAACCTGGTGGACATTGTTACCATGAAAATCCATGTACTTCTTTCCGCGAACGTCTGTGATATAAATCCCTTCACACGATTCTATAACGTCCAGGCAGGGCGTTGACAGCGATTGATGCAAGAACAAACGGGCGTCATCCTCCAATTGCTGTGAGGTAGCAGGATCGTTAACATTTTTATACCATTCATTTCTGGAATCCGACAAATTGATATCTCCCTCTGTGAGCTGAACCTGTTTTTTCATGGTCTAAAAATGGAGAAACTTTGGATTATTATCATAGCGGAACCGCCCATTTCAATGTGTCACAGCGGACTACCCTGTTTGGAACAAAAGGAAAGGCATCCAGCTGGAGATCAAGTTCTTACCTTCAGTCCCTTAGGGTCATACAAAGGACCCTGGACGATGGCGGCCGGAATCCAGCGTCCAAACACCAAAACCTCGGTTCTCGTACCAACACGCGCCAATTCAGTCGGCAGGTAGCCAAAGGCAATCGACGCTCTCAGGCTGACGCCATAACCACCCGATGTGACCCGGCCCTGCACAACTCCGTCAATCCTCACCGGCTCATTTCCGAGAACCACGGCCAATGGATCATCCAAATTCATTGTCACCAGTTTTTTCTTACCAGGGTACTCCCGAAGCGCTTTACTGCCGAGAAACTCCTTGTCTTTGGCAACCGCAAAACCCAATGCCGCTTCATACGGCGTTTCATCGGGGCTGATATCCGATCCCCAATAGAGATAACCTTTTTCGGCCCTCAATGAATCGATGGCCCTGTAACCGCATGCGACTACTCCAAATCCCTGTCCCGATTTCCATAGCAACTCCCACAACGCCAATCCATTTTCGGCACCGGCATAAATCTCATAACCAAGTTCACCGACAAAAGTGACCCTAACGAGCTGGATTGAAAAATTTCCCAAATTGGTTTCCCTCATACTCAAGAACGGCATTGCTTTCGTTGACAGATCTTGCTTCGTTAACGAGGACAACATTTCGCGCGCAGAGGGGCCCCACAGGCCGAAGCACGTCAATGATGCCGTTACATCCTGGAGGGTAATGGAACCGTCCGGTGGTAAATGATCCGTTAACCAGGACATGTCATGGCTATGAAGCGCCGTTCCTGAAATCATTCGAAAAGTGTTGGCATCGATCTGAGTTACCGTTACATCGCTTTCGATTCCTCCCTTCTTATTCAGCATCTGCGTGTAAGTAACGTGACCTGGCCCTTTGCTGATTTTGTTTGAACAAAGATACTCCAGGTAAGCCGCTGAACCGGGTCCTTTGATTTCAATCTTGGAAAATGAAGATTCGTCATAGAGCCCTACCTTTTCACGGGTGGCCATGGCTTCTGTGACTATGGATGTACTCCAGTTCTTTCCGGCCCAGCCTTCCGGCCTCAACGATTCGAATGCCGGATTTTCATTGGAGTTGTAATAGTTAACTCTCTCCCACCCCGCTTTTTCACCAAATACGGCGCCATGATTTTTATGCCACGCATACGCGGAGCTTATTTTTAGCGGTCTCCCGGCCATTCGATCATCTCCTGGGTAGCGAATGTCATAGTAGGACTCATAATTCTCAATTACTCTCGCGAGGGTGTAAGAAGACGACTTGTATTGTGACCCAAACCTGCGCACATCCATTTCCCACAAATCCATGGTGGGCGACCCATCCAGCAGCCACGAAGCCATCTCCCTTCCAACGCCGCCCGCTCCTGCAATCCCATGCGCGCAAAAGCCCGCGGCCACAAAAAATCCATGAACGCCGGTGGGGCCCAGGCAGAATTCATTATCCGGTGTAAACGCCTCCGGTCCGTTGATTATTTTGCGAATCGGGGCTGTCGCCATGGCAGGCACCCGCATCGATGAATTAACGAGGATCTCCTCAAATCGTTCCCAATCTTCGCTCAGGAGTTTTCCGTTGAAATCGGCAGGCACCTGATCCAACTTTTCTTTATTGAGGAAGGCTGGCGCGGAATTCCTTTCGTAACCGCCCATGACGAGACCAGCCCCGTCCTCCCGGTAATAAACCAGGTTATCAGGATCTCGCAGCGTTGGTAATCGATTGTCCCCTCTGGAAATTTGCCGGAATGGTGCCGTGACGAGGTATTGATGACTCATGGGAACGATGGGCACCCTCACATTGACCATCCTTCCGATCTCTGCAGTATGAAGGCCACCGGCTGCCACCACCATTTCAGTTTTTATTACTCCTTTATCCGTGGTTACTGAAACGACGTGGTTGCCCTTTGTGTTGATTGCCGTCACACGGGTTTGCTCAAAGATACTGACCCCCATGCGCCGTGCTTCCCGTGCCAACGAGTTACAAAGCATACTGGGGTCCAGGTAACCGTCCGTGGGCAGGTAGGTGGCCGAAATTATATTTTCAGTGGATATTAGTGGGAAAAGATCCTGCGCCTGCTGTGGCGAAATTTCTTCCAGCGGCAAACCAAAGGTTGTAGCCCAGCCAACTTGTCTTTTGAGTTCCTGGACGCGCTCCGGTGTGCATGCCAGCCGGATCCCGCCGCATTCAATCCAACCGGGATCCGTTTCCGGATCACTCGCCAATTTTCTGTATAACGCTGCGCTATACATCATCATGGACGTGAGTGAAACAGACCCCCTCAATTGCCACACCAGTCCCGCCGAATGAAATGTCGAGCCGCTGGTCAACTCACCTCGTTCAATGATCACAACATTGCATTCGCCCCTCGTGGCCAAATGATAAGCGATGGATGCTCCCGCTACACCTCCGCCGATAATTACAATCCGGGCTTGCGTTGGAAAACTGTTCATGAATCATGTTTCTTTAAATTGTCAAGGACAGTTCGATAGCGCCGGCCCTGAAGTTCCGGCAAAACGGAATTCCATTTATCAAGTCCCCATGTTCTGAAATCAAAACCAATCGGTGAGATTGCCTCCTGGATGGAGGCCCACAGCACCCACCCATAGCGGGCAATCATCGACCACGCCATTGCGCGGGATACCTTCGAAGGTGAATGCCTTTGCCAATACGCATCACATAGCTTTATCAGTTGTTCATCATTGAGATGTACCTCGCTTGCGAAATTCCCAATATCAAAAGAGGCTTCATTCTGTCCGGCGTACTCATAGTCTATAATCCAGATCTTTTTTCCATCATCCATAAAATTCTCTGCAAGCAGGTCATTGTTGCATGGCACTAATTCTTCCGGTGCGGAGGCGATCTCGCTTTCCAACGCCAGTATCAAAGTCTCCATCGCTTGGTACTGATCAGGGAGAAAGTAGCCATTTTCCATCACTGTCTTCAAGTAATTGCTTCTTACTGTTGGAAAATGAAATTCTCCCTGAAATTCCGGGCCTGAATGGAGGGTCCTTAATGCATTTGCGATTTTTGGCAATAGTTCGGGTTGTGAACAAATGTCAGCTCCGTGCAATGTCTTCGCATCGATCCAACTGATTACAAGAACATGTTCATCTTTCAATGCGTCTAAGACGGCGGGTCCGATCCCTGCCTGATGGGCCCTGATGGTGTTCACCCGTTCATTTTCACGATTAATTCCGAGCACTGCAGGTTCAGAATTGCTGACACGCATCACGTACTTGCCGGAGGCGGTGTCAACGCGGTAATTCACATTCGTCAGCCCACCTCCCAATGGCGAAATACCTATGACATGCGCAAACACAGGAATGCGGTCCATGAGTACACGTAATTTCGAGTCGTTTATCAATGAAGTCATAGCTGACACCGTAATCGGTACGTCGGTATTCGGTAAATCGGTAAATCGGCAATCAATAATCGGTGATCACCAGGGGCCCCTCAAAATGATGCCATGACGATCTTCATTTTACTTTCATTTTTTATATTCTAATCAGTGAGTCGGTATCCACCGACTACCGATTTACCGATTACCGATCACTGGTTTCAATTGTTCTCACTGGACCCGTAAACCAATTCTTAATCGACAGCCGCCATGAGATCCA
>JBGPGZ010000071.1:0-12882 GCA_041484175.1 Cyclobacteriaceae bacterium
AGGCAATTCTGAGTTCTGAGATATTGCATTCCCTGAAATCAGCAAGGCGGCAAGGACAAAGAACACTTTTTTGATAAAAAGGGTCATATCATTTCAATAAAGAATCTGAATCCGGATAATCATAGGGGTAATAATATTACGTAAATCAATTGGCGAAAATCAGTCGCAGGACACTATAGTCCAATGGCAAAGACTTTAAATTTCAATAAAATCCCTACTTTTGACCCCGATAAATTTGCCGGCTTACGTCCTGATCTAACAATAGAGGCTAAATGGAGTTCAAAAAGGGGTTTTACAATACACTCATTCTGCTCTGTTTAAGCACCCACTCTTTCTCGCAGAGCGCGCTGTCGTTGAAACAGGCCGTTCAAACAGCCAAGACGCAGAACCTGTTTCTGAAAACAGCTCACTACAACATCGGTATTGCCGAGTCCGATATCATATCAGCCAGGCTAAGGCCAAATCCGGCGCTCAACAATCAGAGCCTGCAATTGATGAACTCAAAGTACTATTCAAAAGGCTCCGAATTTTATAACCCGCTTAACCGCCAGGTGTGGTGGCAGGTCACCAAACCGATCAGGCTGCCCCAGCAGCGCAGGTACCGCATTGAACTGGCACTGCAAAATGTTTTGTATGAAAAGAATTACTACAGCGAATTGCAACGCAGCGTCGCCTTTGATGTAGCAAACCAATGGCTCGAAGCGTGGGTTTTGAAAATCAAACTGGATCTTTACCTTGAGGCGCAAAGTAATATCGATAGCCTTGTCAAAATCAATGAACTGCGCTTAAAGAACCTCGTGATCACACAGACAGACCTGGTGCGGACGCGGCTCATCGCTGAACAATACAATCTCCAGATCAGAAACATACGGCAGTCGTACCACAATGAATTGAAGCGACTAAAATTTCTGGTCGGCCGGCAGGACAGCGTATCGATCGATGCAAATGATTTAGGTGAGGCCCTGCCCATCCGGGCAATGACTGTAGATAGCCTGATCCAGCTGGGCCTACTCAACCGTACCGATGTGTTAACCGCCAAAAGCGCGATCAATGTCTCCGAGACAAACATCCGCCTGCAAAAGGCGCAGGCTTATCCGGTTCCGGAATTGGGGATGATTTGGAATCCACAAAATACGATACCTTACCTTGGAATCTTTGGCACTATTCAGGTACCCATTTTTTCCCGAAACCAGGGGGAAATTGCCAAGTCTCAATTGGTAAAGCAACAGGCAGAACAAGGGTTGGAGACCCTGCAGCAGCGGATCACAACAGAAGTGTTGACAGCCTACCAAAGCTATCGCACACAACGTGAGAACCTGGTGAAATACGAAACGATCTTGACGCAGTCCGAATCCGTTCTCAATTCCGTGCGCTACGCTTACCTCAAAGGGGGGACAACCATCATTGACTTTCTGGAGGCACAGCGTACGTGGTTTGAAACACGCCAGATCTATTATGACGCCGTCATTTCTTATCGCAAGAGTTATATTCTGTTATTGTTTTCAACCGGGCTGATCAATCAGTTATACGAATGATAAAAACAACCGTGGCTTTCTTGTCGCTGTCGATCGTGTTCTGGACTTCGTGCAAAAACAAGGAGGTCGCCGGCCCCCTCCTGCTCGACAAAAAACCCGTTGTTAAAGAAGGGGGGAGATTGATTGAGCTTAATGATCCGTCCTTAACCAATTATTTTAAAAGCGAACCCGTTCATATTTCTTCGGTACAGGCAGAATTCAACGCACCGGCCCGCGTGATCGCAACCATTGTGAGGTCGGTGGAAAACACAGAGCAAAATTTGGTTCTCTTTGATAATCCTGATCTGACGGCCAACTATACCGCATTTCTTCAGCACATTATCAATATCAACACCTTCAAAGTAAACCTGGACCGTGTAAAAGACCTTGCCCTGAATGGCGCTGCGACTGGTAAAGAAGTGATTGAGGCCCAAACTTTGCTGGCCAATGAGCGTGCTGCGATCATTGAGGACGAGGCCAAGTTAAAGCTTGCAGGTCTTGACCCGGAGGACTTAAAAAAGGCCAAGGTCAATTCCATTTGGCTCATCTGCGATATCCCGGAAACACAGATTGATAATCTCAAAACCGGAGGCACTTGTAAAGTTCAGTTTAGCTCTTTCCCTGAAGAACATTTTACCGGAAAGATTGACGATTTTGGCGATGTCGTGGACCATATCACGCGGATGGTGAAACTGCGGATCAGCATTGGCAATCCCAACAGTCAATTGAAAGCCGGGATGTTCGCTACGGTTCAGTTTGGGATTAAGGAGGGTCGTTATATTGCCGTACCCAAAGAGGCCCTGGTTACCGTGCAGGGGAAGAATTTTGTTTTTGTGAAAACTTCAGAAAACAGTTTTGAGCGAAGGGAAGTAATAACGGGGGACCAGATCAATAATCAGATCCTGGTTTTTTCGGGACTCAGCGACAATGAATCGGTGGCCGTAACCGGCGTGATGCAGCTAAAGGGGCTGAGTTTTGGCTTCTAAAGGGCGATTGATAACACCTTTCTTTTTGTGACTTCTTCTATTTATTGGAATCAAATCATAGGCCAACATGACACAAGCCCAAATTTTCATTGACAAGGATGAATTGCATGACGATAGAAAACTGTATGAATTCATTATGGAATTCCTGCTTTCCAGGAGAGTGGCGGGAGCTACTGCTTTTGAGGGACTTATTGGCTTTGGGCCTGACCGGCAGATGCAGCGCCCGGGCCGGCTTTTTTCTTTTGACGAACCGCCAATGATGATCGTTTTTATTGATGAGGATGAGAAAGCAAAAAAAGTTGTCGAAGAGCTGCGTAAGGATTTCAAAGGAGGATTGATTATTACAAGCCATGTAGAAGTGTGGTAGGCACATGATCCGAAACCTTCTTATTTTTTCACTTACCAATCGTTGGACGGTAATTGCCCTGGCAATTATACTTTCCGGAGTCGGTTATTGGTGTTTTACGCTGCTGAAAATCGAAGCCTACCCGGACATCGCGGATACCAATGTAATTATTGTCGCCAAGTATAACGGCCGCGCAGCCGAGGAGGTGGAGCAGCAAGTGACGATCCCCATGGAACGGGCCCTGAACAACGTTCCGCGCGTCCTGGACAGACGTTCACGAACGATCTTCGGTTTGACCGTCATTCAGCTTACATTTCAGGACGGCACCAACGACTACTTCGCCCGCCAGCAAGTTATTGAGCGGCTTTCTTCCCTTACGTTGCCGCCCGGTGTAGTTCCGGAATTAGCGCCGCTGACAACGGCAGTCGGAGAAATTTACCGATATGTAGTAGAGGCTCCACCCACCTTTACGCCCATGCAGTTGCGCGACTTGCAGGATTGGGTGATCCGTCCTTTTTTGCTGCAGGTGCCGGGCATCGCGGATATCACCACCTTCGGAGGACCGATGAAGCAATTTCATGTTCTCATCGCTCCCGACAAGCTGCGCAAATATGATCTCACGCTATCGGTTGTCATGGATGCAATCGAACGAAACAATCAAAACACGGGGGGCTCGATCATCGAGCGAGGCGGGCAAGGATTTGCCGTCCGCGGATTGGGAGCGATCAAAACGGAAGCCGATATTGAAAATATTGTTCTGGCCTCGGTTAACGGAGTTCCTGTATTTATACGCAATGTTGCCAGCGTGGAAATCGCCCCCCCACCGCCTTCCGGAGTTCTGGGTTATACGGTGAGGGCCCAAAATATTGATAAGGTAGGTTCTCCAGAGGGGATCATATTGTTGAGGAGGGGGGAAAACCCAAGTGAGGTACTCAAATTGCTGAAAGCCAAAATTGAAGAACTTCACGCCAATGAATTGCCGGAAGGCGTTACCCTGCGCATACTCTACGACCGGAGTTTCTTAATCAATCACTCGCTCGAGACCGTCGGTAGGACGCTGTTTGAAGGTGTATCGATCGTCATTATCGTGCTGATCTTGCTGCTGGGCAGTCTGCGCTCCGCACTGGTGGTCACCCTTACAATTCCCTTCTCGCTGTTGTTTGCCTTCATCCTGATGAAGATCTCAGGCATCCCTGCCAACCTTCTTTCCCTGGGAGCGATCGATTTTGGAATTATCGTCGATGGTGCCTGCGTGATGGCTGAACATCTGGTAAGGCAATACAGGGGCGCCTCGGAAGAAGAAAAGTCGCAAGGGATTATCAAGATCACGTTGCATTCTGCTCAGGATGTAGGTCGCGAAATCTTCTTTTCCGTCACCATCATTATCCTGGCCTATATGCCCATCCTGATGATGACCCGCGTAGAGGGTAAACTTTTCTCACCCATGGCGCTGACCCTTGCCTTTGCCGTGATTGGATCCATGTTATGTGCACTCACCTTGATCCCTGTGCTGATTTCTTTTGCTTATAAGAAGGCCCTTTCCTCCTCCGCCAAAGCTATGCAGCAATTCAAGATTCCATTCCTGGATTTCATGACCAACCGATATAAAATATTCATCTCCATGGTACTGGGGTTTCCCAGAATAACAGTCATCACAGGGGGCTTGATCGTATTGGTGCTTATTTTATTTGGCGGAAGACTGGGAACGGAATTTCTTCCCGAATTGGATGAAGGATCTATTTTCATGCGTGCTTTCCTGCCCTCCGGCGTGACCATTCAGGAAAATGCAAGGCTGGCACCTGAAATCCGGAAAATTGTTGCCGCTTACGGACCCGTTTCCTATGTCATTACTCAAAATGGCCGCAATGACGATGGCACGGACCCCTTCCCGGCTAACCGGACTGAAATTCTGGTTGGACTCAAAGATTACCACCTGTGGTCCGACACGATCAAAAAAAAGGAACTGGTTGCGCTCATCCAGGATGACTTAAAAGTGCACTTTCCCGGTGTGTTCTTTTCTTCCGGCCAGCCCATCATCGACCAGGTCATGGAAATCGTGACGGGTAGCGCTGCTGACCTGGCCATATCGGTGATCGGGGATGACATTCCGTTCATGCGGGCCAAAGCTGATACCATCGCCATGATTGTCAGCCACACGGCCGGCGCCGTTGCCGTCAATATCGAGCAAGAGGGAATGCAGGCGCAACTGGCTATTAACATCAATCGCGAAAGCGCAGCCCGCTTCGGAATTAATGTCAACGATATCCAATCGATGATTGAGGCTGCCATTGGAGGTAAGGCCATCGGCACCGTTTACGATAAGGCCAAACGCTATGACATCATCGTGCGGTTCTTGCCCGAAACCCGCAATACCATCGATGCCATTCAAAAGCTTCAGGTACCTTCAGCCAACGGTGCGCTGATTCCCATGAAACAATTGGCAGACATCCGTTTCGTTGATGGACAAACTAATATCTATCGCTTTAACAGCAAGCGCATGGTTACCGTGCGTACCAACATCCGTGGCAGGGATCAGGGTGGGTTCGTTGCCGAAGTAAGCCGGGAGATAGAACAAAAACTTCACGTCCCCAAAGGATACCGCATCATTTATGGAGGTCAATATGAAAATCTGGAGCGAGCCGGCAAACAGTTGTCAATCACCATCCCGCTGACCCTTGTCGTTGTTTTCGTTTTTCTGTTCATGCTTTTCAGAAATTTGAGAAGTACACTCATTACCATGTCTTGTGTTACGTTTGCTTTGGCTGGTGGAATTATCGCTTTGTTGGTGCGCGGTTATCATTTCAATGTTTCGGGGGGGGTGGGATTTGTTTCCATTTTTGGAATTTCCGTCATGGCCGGCGTGCTCCTTGTGTCAGCGCTTAATCGCGCAAGAATGGATTCACAATTGGACTTAAGATCGATGGTAGTGAATACCTCAGTGCAACAACTTAATGCAATTCTTTCCATCCTGGTCGTTGCCATCATTGGGCTCGTGCCCGCCGCCATCTCCACCGGCATTGGCTCGGATGTGCAGCGCCCGTTGGCTACGGTTATCATTGGAGGCTTAACAAGTACATTGATTTTTGCACCCATTATCATCCCTCCCCTCTACTATTGGCTGGAGAACAAACCCCAAGACCCCCAACTGGTAGCATCTGCCAACCCAATGCCGTAATATTCAGTAGAAGAGGCCCGGGACCAGGAATTGTTTTTTCCCTTGATTCTCCTCCTAATTTTTCGTAAACTTTGTTGGTACCAAAAAAGAACATCGCCATGAGTACCATCAACAAAATCGAAGACTGGGGCAATTCGCACAGGCCTGGATGGCTGGACATCTTCCGGATTGTGTTAGGCATTTTCATCACCTTCAAAGGGTTTGAATTCATGTTCAATATTGAGTCACTGAAGATGACCACATCCGGTATTAACCTCGCCTTCAGTGGCGCCCTGTTGGCTCACTACGTTATTTTTGCTCACGCATTGGGAGGACCTTTGATAGCATTTGGGTTGTTTACGCGATTTATCTGTTTGCTCCAATTGCCGATCCTGATCGGGGCCGTCATTTTCGTCAACTATCCGAAGGGCTTTCTCTCCATTGGCAATCATATGGAGCTGGAGATCTCCGTCATCGCACTGGTGGGGTTGATTGTTTTCATCGTCTTCGGCGCCGGCAAATTTTCGCTGGATGAGCGTAGAAGAAAAGATGTTCATATTGCGCACTGAAAATGTCTTTTTATAAAAGAACCCCGACTGCATCGGGGTTTTCTTTTTTTTATAAACCCCACTTCATTTATAAGCCAACCGTTTCATTACCTTTGGATTCAATTCGACCATGCTCATGAGTAAAATCCGTGTACTAATTGCCGACGATCATAAGATTATCCGTGTTGGCCTGCGGGGCTTAATTGAATTGTCGCAAGACATTGAGGTGGTGGCAGAAGCTGAAAATGGAACGGAGGTGCTGGAATTGGTGAAGAAAAAGAAAGTCGACGTGGTCCTGATGGATATCGATATGGGTCATACGAGTGGAATTGAAACCACACAGCGGCTAAAAAATGACCATCCCGATATCAATGTACTTGGCCTCACCATGCATGAGGAGCAAGAGTACATTATTGAAATGCTCCAGGCGGGAGCGAGCGGCTATCTCTTAAAAAATACCGGCCTGGAGGAATTGCTTACGGCTGTACGCACCGCGGCGAAAGGCGACAGCTACTTCAGCCAACAAGTTTCCGCTACTTTGTTGCAAGCCATCACCCACCGGAAGGTGGCGCCCGCCGGTGGAAATGGTCATAACATCCCGCTTTCCGAACGCGAGATTGAAGTACTCCGCCTCATCTCACAGGAGCACTCCAACGGAGAAATTGCTGAAAAACTTTTTATCAGTATTCGCACGGTGGATACGCATCGCAGGAATTTGCTGGAAAAACTGCAGGTCAAGAACACGGCGGGTCTTGTGAAGTATGCAATTGAAAAAGGTATAATTTAGGTCCCTGAGGCCCGCCAGCAAACGTTTTTACCCCTCCTAAGAGAATTTCGCAGCACTTTTGCGCATTTGTGAAGGTCGCTACGCATTTTACCTGTTTTTTAAAACACGCTTTTTTACTGGTCCCGGCGAGTTACGGCGACTGTACTTTTACATTGCCAAAACAAACTCGTGGGAAACGATGAAATCCTTTCTTAAGAATTTAAGCGACGATCAATTGATCAGTTCCATTAAACACGGAAACCGGGAGGCTTTTGGGGAACTCTACCATCGCTATTACAAGAAAGTGTTTCGCAAGTGCCTGTCCTTTACCAGGGACCCTGACCAGGCCTTTGATCTGGCTCAGGAAGCATTGCTGAAAGCCTTTGACAAACTCTACACTTTCCGGGGGGACTCCAGTTTTTCAACCTGGCTTTTTACCATCACCCAGCGTCATTGCCTGGCCGCCTGGAAAAAGGAAAGTACGAAGAAGAGCTGGATGCTTATTTCGGAGACCAATACGCCCGACGACTTTCCTGGGTCCGAAGGGTCAAACGACCGAATTGAACAAGAAACGATCATGTTCGGTCTACTTCATGCCCTACCCGAAACCGAGCTTGATTTGCTTACGATGAAATACAAGGACGGGGAGACGATTGAGAATCTTCAATCCGTTTTGGATTTGTCGTCAAGTGCAATCAAGATGAGACTAAAGCGCTCAAAAGAAAAACTGAATACGTGGTATGCCCTGGCTCTTACTTACGGTCTGGAACAAGTCCTCTCGCAAATATAAAACGTCCGCGGCAGCGTGACTTTAGCAGGTTCTCTCGTCAAAATCCAAAAGGGTCTGCGTTGTGAACAAGAAAATCCTATTTCCGTTTTCTATTGAAAGAGATTTTAATCGCGGCTATTCCTGGGCGATGGAATTGGCAGCCCGTCTAAAAGCAACCCTTTTCTTCTTCACAACCGTTCCTGCCGGCAGCTCAAACCCTGAAGAGCTCCAGGGTCATGTTCATCAAGCGTTGCTAAAGGCACATGGAAATTACCTCCAATATTATTATACTCCGCGGAATGGGACTGTCATAGCGCAGACAAAGCGCTTTATTGAAAAAGGGGACTTTGCATGCTCGCTTCTGAATTTCATCAAAGAATCCAAGTTTAATATCATCGTCGTCGATCCACAGGCTTCCGGACTATCCTATTTAACCATCAATGATGTAGTCGCAAATTCGACCGGTGTGATTGTCCTTCCCGATCAAGGGGGAAGTGTCTCGCTCCAGCCCCGGCCTCGTCACCTCAATAAAACAGAAACAAAAATAACAGAGGACTTCTATGACGTGCTAAGTCAATCCGACTTGTACAAGCTTCCTGGTAATTTCTTTAAGACCCTGGGTCAGGACAAAAGACTTTTCAATTATCTGCGGGGTTTTTTTGGAAAAAATCCCAGTCCACACCCGTGAATTCATTTTTGTTCACCGTAAAAAAGATTAGCAACGTGAAAGATCATTAATCAAACTAGGCCGCTGGTCATTTTTGTAGCTTGATAAAAATTTCGGTTTGTTCGGTCTGTATTTTATTTATGTGGAGTGGGTCAGCGCATGGTCAGCAGGACGAAAAGGATATTCCAAAGATTCCAACACTTCCCAGCCGGTATGTGGTTTTTCCCGTAATAGTTAAATCCCCGGAGTACAAATGGGGTGCCGGACTTGCCGGAATCTACTTCTTCAGGCGTAGGCACGATTCGATCACGCGCACATCGAACGTCAAAGGTGTTACGTTTTTCACGCTCCGCAAACAATTGGTCTTTGCCTGCGAAGGAAATATATTCTTTCCCTCCGAAAAATATATCCTCCACACCGTCGCTTCTGTCAGTCATTTTCCGGATCGATTCTGGGGATTGGGTAACACAACGCCTTCTTCCAATCTGGAGACGTATGCTATTTCTCAAGTCGATATCTATCCACAGCTTTTCAGAAAAATATACGCCAATTTTTTTGTCGGGGCGGGATATGAATACCAGGACGTTTACGAATTCGACTACAATACCAATGGTCAAAGCCTGTTTGACGGGGAAAACATAACGGGAAGGAGAGGCGGGCATATCTCCGGCACCAGTTTCATGTTGACGTGGGACAATCGCAATAATGCGTTTAGCCCTTCTCGCGGATTTTACGCTCAGTACCTTATCGGGTCATACCAGAACTTTCTTGGGAGCAATTTCAATTTTACGCTTCAAAACTGGGATGTGCGTAAATATTTTCCTTTAAAGAAAGAACGCGTGCTGGCAATACAATTCAATATGATCATTACCATTGGAAATGTGCCGATTCGCAACATGTCCAACATTGGTTCTAATTCCTATATGCGGGGATACTACGAAGGACGATATACGGATCAAGATGTGATTGCCATACAAATGGAATACCGGACTCCCTTATGGAAGAGAATGGGTGCGGTGGCTTTTGCCGGAACCGGCAAAGTGAGTCCCCGCTTTTTCGATCTGATCGGTTTCAGAAATCTCAAGCCTTCCGTCGGCGTAGGTCTTCGCTTTGCCCTAAGGCCCAGGGAAAAACTCAACCTCCGCATGGATGCAGGCTTTGGAAATCATTCTCAGGGAACCTACATTAATATGGGCGAGGCTTTTTAAACTGCGGTTTTCTGGTGAGCTTCGATGCATTTTCGGGAATCCATGGTAAAATCAACACGCTTCAACACGGTACGCATCCTGCTGGTGGCATCCGTTCTGCTTACAGTGGTCAGCGCCTTTATTACCTATTACAACGATCAGCAACGGAAAGAGACGACCGAATTGGTCATCCTTACCTACAAAGTAATCCAGGCTTCCACTGCCTTATTCTCCCACATCAAAGATATGGAAACAGGCCAACGAGGCTATATCGTTACCGGCGACTCCGTTTTTCTTGAGTCCTATTTTCAGGCGGAGCTGGACATTGATCCCCAACTGCTTTCACTGCAGGAACTCGTGCGCGACAACCCGCGGCAACTGGTGGTCGTAAACAAGCACCTGATCCCCATCCTTCGTCAAAAAAGAAAAGAGATGGACCGGAGCCTGCTGTTGTTTGGGAACCATGGACGCGATAGCGCCTCCTACTACATCGCCACCAAAATCGGGAAAGCCCACATGGACAGCATCCGCCTTTGGGTTAACGACCTGATTGATCACGAACGCGGTTTGCTGGAAACGCGCAACCAGCACCTGGATTTTATCTATCTCGTTAATGATACAGTTCGCTTTGCAAGTTTTGGGCTGATTGGTATTACCTCCCTGATTGCCCTTCTCACCCTGCAAAGAAAGCAACGGGAAAATGAAGTCCTGATAGCCGCCTTGGAAAGACTCAACGAGGACCTCGAACTAAAGGTAAAAGAGAGAACAAAACAGCTCGAAGAAGAAAAACACCATGTCGAGCAACTCAATGATAACTTGCATCAGAATCTCCTGGAAGTAAAATCGCTTCATGAAGTCCTGCAACAGACCAATCAAACCCTCGTGAGGCTCAATGATGAGAAAGATGATTTTCTGGGCATTGCCACGCACGACTTAAAAACACCGATTGCAGGCATTTCCGCATTGGTCGCTGTCATGAAACTGGAAGGAAGCCTGGACGATAAAAGGCTCAATTACCTCAACCATATTGCGGAATCCTGCGAGCGAATGCAGCGTCTTATCTCTGATCTGCTTGATTTGAACCGCATCGAACGGGGCACATCGGCCATTGCCACCGAGCCTGTAATTATTTCGAAATTGCTTGCCCGGATCAACACACAGTTCCAGCCACTTGCCCAGAAGAAAAACATCTTCCTGAAAATAGAAAATCAAGTTGACGAAGACTCGATCGTCACCGATCCCGACGCGCTTTTTCAAATAATGGACAATTTGATCTCGAACGCGCTCAAATTCTCTTTCCCGGGAAAAGAAGTAAAAGTAAAAGTAGCATCGAATGGGAAGACGATTCAATTCGAAGTATCTGACCAGGGTCAGGGATTGTACAAGGAGGAGCTCCAAAAACTATACGGGAAATTTCATAAACTGAGTGCACGGCCTACTGCCGGCGAAAGCTCTTCAGGTCTTGGACTCTCAATCGTCAAGGAATTGATTCTGCTCCTTCATGGAGAAATCGCTGTAACCAGCAAAATTGGGGAAGGGACGAAATTCACAGTGAGCCTTCCGAAGTGATTGATTTGAATGATCTCGTGTATGGAAAATTTGAATTATTATTATGTTTTGTCGGCATCCTACGGAAGTGCGCTGCTGCTGTGGTGGATGATTCAACGTTTCATTTTGCCGATATGGAATAGACAGGAAGGCCCGGTAAGCAGCAAAAACCCCTGGGCGCAGGTTGGTTGGGTGCTGCTTGCAGCGGTCCTTACCATCTTGATCGGAAGGGTATATTCTGCCGGATATTTGGTTCCCGAATTCACCATCGGAACGGTCCGCGTTGCAGAAAGCTGCAATCAATTATTGATCTATTCACCTTTTGTTCTCTACCTGGTCTTTTGGAAGCAACCCTTGTCCACCGCCTGGATACCAACCAGTAAAATAGGAGTGCGGTTAATCATCGGTCTGCTATTGGGAATAATGGCTGCGGGTATTTTTGTTTTGCTAAGTCATCGTCGCGATGTCTTTTCAGTATTCGCAGACGTCTATCACCCAAAGAATATCCACCATGCTATCCAGGTCTTTCTCGAGGATTTTGCAATCGCGCTGCTATTGTCCCGGCTATTGGTGGCGATGGGGCCGAGGCGTTTTATCATCGCTGTGCTGATTGTTTCATTTCTTTTCTCGTTTGGCCATCTTCCTGCAGCGTTGGAACAAGGGCAAACGCTCTTATCTGCGATGGTCCAGGCCCTACTGGATATGGCTGTAGTTTTTGGCATTGCTTTCTTTTTGCAGAAGTCCAGGGACATCCTTTGGTTCTGGCCCATTCATTTTGCGATGGACATGATGCAATTTTACAGCGGGCTGCTGATTTCGCAGATTCTGTATTAAGGGACCAATGGGTTTCGTACTTTAGTTTCGTCTTCAAAGCCGCGTCATCTTCCTGCAATAAAATTGAGTATGAGAAAAACCGGAATCGTCCTCTTAAGCGCAATCAGCTTCCTTTCGCCGGCGCAATCGCTGCAGCCGTTGGCCTCCATTGAACCTGTTAACTTTTCACAAGTCATCGTAGAGGATTCCTTTTGGAAACCGAGGATGGACAAAGTCACCACCGTAACGATACCCGTCTGCATCGAGCAAACAGAAATAAAAACGCCGCGCATCCGCAATTTTGAAAAAGTGGCACGAAGAAAAGGTGAAAAACACGAAGGCATTTTTTATGACGACTCCGACGTTTACAAAGCATTGGAAGCGATCGCTTATTCGCTGAAAAACAAGCCAGATCCCATATTAGAACAAAAAGCAGATGAATGGATTGATAAGATCGCCGCCGCCCGGCTTCCCGACGGATATATCAACACCTTTTACACGCTGGGCGATTTACAAAAGAGATGGACCGATATGAGCATGCATGAAGATTATAATGGTGGGCATCTGATAGAGGCGGGTGTGGC
>JBGPGZ010000072.1:0-12811 GCA_041484175.1 Cyclobacteriaceae bacterium
TGTTTTCCATAAATTAATTATACGGGCAAAAGTAAACTTGGTTGACTATTAAAGTCAACTTTGTTGACTATTATTTTTTTACTAATTTTGTGTCGATGAAAGCATTGGATAAAAAACTGATTGAAACTGAGCACATTAGGAATGGAAATTGGGTGAAACTCATATCCATTCTAAAGCACCAGTTTAACGAGTGGGCTATGGCACGGCTGGCGAAAGGCGGCTATTCCGATTTTAAAATGGTCTATATGCCGGTATTAATGAATATCTCCACGCAGGGGATCAATAATAATGATTTGGCGTGCCATGCCCGTGTTACCAAACAAGCGATGAGCAAAGTCGCCAAGGAGCTTCAGAAACGTGGTTACATTAGATCAAAATCCGACCCACACGATAAACGCTGTACCATTTTCATGCTTACCGACCGTGGTAAGAGGCTGGTGATCGAAGCGCGTTATTGCGTACAAGATCTTACAACCGAATACCGTGCTGAGATGGGAGGCCCTGAATTTGACCAGGCTACACAAATGCTCATGAAAGTGCTGGATTACAACGATCGAACGCTTTTGATCAAAAAATGAACATCCCTTTTCCTCCGGCCTTTGAAGAACGGATGCGGCTCATGCTACAGGATGATTGGGAAAAATTCTCGTCTTCACACCGCGCCGATCCGCCCGTCAGTATCCGTTTCAATCCGGCAAAGAATAATCCTGTTTTAGCCAATGGGGTTCCATGGACAGCGTTTGGAATGTACCTGAGCCAACGACCCGTATTTACGCTGGACCCGACCCTTCATGGCGGTGCCTATTATGTGCAAGAAGCCAGCTCGATGTTCCTGGAGCAAGCGATAAAGCAATCACTTGATCTTTCGCAACCGCTGAGGGTACTTGATCTTTGCGCCGCCCCCGGCGGAAAATCCACACACCTTCTCAGTCTCCTCAACCGGGATTCTCTGCTGGTGGCCAACGAAGTGATTCGCCCAAGGGCGACCATCTTATCCGAGAACATCCAAAAATGGGGGCATCCTAATGTGCTGGTAACCAATAATGATGCTGAAGATTTTCAACTTCTTCCGGGATTCTTTGATTTGGTTGTCATCGATGCCCCCTGCTCAGGAGAGGGGCTCTTTCGCAAAGATCCAGAAGCCATGCGGGAGTGGTCACCGGAAAACGTGGCACTCTGTTCTCAGCGGCAGCGAAGAATACTGAATGATGTTTGGCCTTCCATAAAAGAAAACGGAATCCTGATCTATTGCACGTGCACTTACAACGAACAGGAGAACGAGCAAAATTTAATTTGGCTGGAAAAGCAGAAGGGCTTGGCGTTCATTGATATTAAGACCGAAGATTCCTGGGGTATCCAGAAAATGACAAAAGGAAATATTACCGGTCACAGGTTCTATCCTCATCGCGTCTCTGGTGAGGGCCTCTTTATGGCCGTGGTCCAAAAGACGGAAAATAAAGCTGCGGTAAAAATAAAAACAAAACCATCTTTTGACACCCCGGCGAGGAAAACAATCGATCGGCTAAAGGAGTGGATTCTTGATAGTTCCGCATTCCAATTCATACTTCAGGGTGATTTGATTTTGATGATCCCCTCGCGTTTTCAATCCGATATCGAATTTATGTTCGAAAAATTGAGAGTGGTGACGAAAGGAACAGCCATCGCGACCCTGAAACACGAAAAGCTGGTTCCGGAACATGCCTTTGCGCTGTCGGTAGAATTAAGAAGCGAGAATTTCATTTCAGTGGAACTCGACAAGCAACAGGCTCAATCCTACCTGAGAAAAGAAAATCTATTGCTCACCGAAGCAAAGCGCGGGTTTGCCCTGGCAAAGTTTGAAGGACTACCACTGGGCTGGGTAAATCTTTTAGGCAACCGTGTCAATAATCTTTATCCGTCAGCCTGGAGAATAAGAATGGGATCTTGACCATCAAGACGCAAAGACACTAAGAAATTCACGCTGTACACCTACTTCAATGCATGCGAAGTATTTACATTGACCTGTAATCAAGTACAAAGATTCCTTTGGGAATGCGCTAAATCAGGTTATTTTTGCGGTCTTTTGAAGAAATGATCATGTCTTTATCCACCAAATACAATCCTGCTGAAGTAGAAAACAAGTGGTACAGCTACTGGATGGAAAAAGGCTTTTTCCATTCGGAGCCCAATCCGGGCAAGGATCCCTATTGCATTGTGATTCCCCCTCCGAATGTGACGGGCGTTCTGCACATGGGGCATATGCTCAACAATACTATTCAGGACGTGCTTGTGCGCAAAGCGCGGATGGAAGGAAAAGAAGCCTGCTGGGTACCCGGCACGGATCATGCCTCTATCGCCACTGAAGCCCGTGTGGTTGCCATGCTTCGTGAAAAGGGAATTAAGAAATCAGATTTGTCACGCGAAGCGTTTTTGAAATACGCCTGGGAATGGAAGGAAAAGTATGGCGGTATCATTTTGGAACAGCTTAAAAAGTTGGGTGCCTCCTGCGATTGGGACCGTACACGCTTTACAATGGAGCCCGACTATTACAAGGCCGTGATCCGCGTATTTGTCGATTTGTATAACAAAGGCTATATCTATCGCGGCCTTCGGATGATCAACTGGGACTGCGAAGCGAAAACAGCGCTTTCCAACGAGGAGGTACTTTATAAGGAGGAAGGAGAAAAGTCCATCCTTTACTCTGTCCGGTATAAAATAAAAGGCACTGCCGACGGTTGGGTGGTGATCGCCACGCAGCGTCCTGAAACCATTTTGGGCGACGTTGCTATCGCGGTGAATCCTTCCGATACGCGCTATCAGTCTCTTGTAGGCAAGAAAGTGCTGGTACCTTTTATCAATCGCGAGATCCCTGTCATTACCGATGACTATGTGGACAAGGCTTTCGGAACAGGCTGTTTGAAAGTGACGCCCGCTCATGATGTTAACGACTATGAAATTGGTTTGCGCCATTCCCTGCCGGTCATCGATACCCTCAATGACGACGGAACGCTCAATGCCAAATGCGAAGTCGCCAAGTTTGTCGGGAAAGACCGCTTTGTTGTGCGAAGGGAAATCGTAAAAGATCTGAAAGAAGCGGGGCAACTAGTAAAGGAGGAAGATTTTATGACGCGGATCGGCCGATCGGAACGAACCAATAGCGTCATTGAGCCCAAGCTGTCACTTCAGTGGTTTGTGAAGATGAAAGAAATCTCGCGAAAGGCCGCGGCCGCAATCGAAGAGGATGAAATAATACTGCACCCATCCAAGTTTAAGAACACCTACCGGTATTGGATGGAAAACGTGCGCGATTGGTGCATCTCCAGGCAGTTGTGGTGGGGGCACCGGATCCCGGCTTATTATTATGGCTTCGGCGAAAATGATTTTGTCGTTGCTGAAACCATCGAAGAAGCAACTGGGCTTGCGACTCGCAAATCCGGAAGAGTGATCACGGAAAAGGATTTCAACCAGGACCCTGACGTGCTCGATACGTGGGCCTCTTCCTGGCTTTGGCCGATGGCTGTGTTCGATGGTTTCCGGGATGAATATTTTGACAAGGAAACCGGAAAGATCGCGGCGTCGAAAAATGCTGCGCTGAATTACTATTATCCGACACAAGTGTTGGTGACAGCTCCGGAGATTCTCTTTTTCTGGGTGGCCCGCATGATCATCGCGGGGTATGAGTATATGGGCAGGAAGCCATTTGAAGCGGTCTATCTGACCGGCATTGTCCGTGACAAACTGGGGAGGAAGATGTCCAAGTCATTGGGCAACTCACCCGATGCGCTTGAGCTGATTGCCAATTACGGTGCGGATGGCGTCAGGACCGGTATGCTGTTTAGTTCCCCTGCCGGGAATGATTTGTTATACGACGAAAAGCTGGTGGAGCAAGGCAGGAATTTTGCCAACAAGATCTGGAATGCCTTCAGGCTGGTACATGGATGGTCAACTGAAGGTCTTTCCCAGCCCGACGAGAATAAGGTTGCTATCCGCTGGTTTGATTCCAAACTGAGTCAATCGATTGTCGAACTCAACGATCATTTTGGTAAATTCCGCATGTCGGATTCCTTACTCACCGTTTATAAATTGGTGTGGGATGATTTCTGTTCCTGGTACCTGGAGATCATCAAGCCGGAGTTTGGCAAGCCTATTGATCAGGCTACCTATGCCACAACCATTGCGTATTTTGAAACACTGTTAAAATTGCTCCATCCCTTTATGCCTTTTATCACGGAAGAGCTTTGGCATGAATTTGCAGATAGAGGCGAACGGGAATGCATCCTTGTTTCCCCGTGGCCTGTCCCCCGTGATCATGATGAAACACTCATTGAGGAAGCCGCCATTGCATTTGAAATGATCGCCCAAATCCGTAACACGCGAAATGCAAAAGGTCTTTCTCCAAAAGACGGGTTGACATTGCAAATAAAAGGCAAAGCCGACAAAGGCGCGACATTATTTCATTCCGTCATTCAAAAGCTGGCGAATTTAAATAGTATTGAATTTGTCAGAGAATTCAGTTCTAATGGTTCTTCCTTTATTGTTAAGTCAATCGAATTGTTCATACCGCTCGAAGGAAAGATCGACAAGGACAAGGAATCGGAAAAATTGTTGAAGGAGTTGGAATATGCCCGTGGGTTTCTGGCATCGGTCGATAAGAAATTGCAAAACAAACGCTTTGTCAGTGGCGCCCCTCCTTCCGTTATTGAAGCTGAGCGTAGGAAAAAAGCCGATGCGGAAGCCAAGATCAGGTCGCTGGAGCAAAATCTGGCGGCGTTAGCTGCTCTTTGAAATAGAGAGGGGTGACGATCCCGACGAGTCGGGAGAGTCGGCGCGAGTCTGATCGTGGCGCAGACGCATTTCATAGCATCTTCTCCACCTTGATTTCCACGGGGTCCCGGCACCCCGACCGGTCGGGGCGGGAAGACATTTCATAGGAAAGGAAACATTGAACTTTGACCTTGAACCTTAAACTTCTTTCTTCTCCGCAAAGATGCATGGAACTTTGGGCCTTGAATCCTGGACTTTAGACCTTAAACCTTAAAAACATTAAACCCGTGCCGCCATCAGCAGCTCGATGTTTTTAAATTTCATAGAAAATTTCCGTGCGATGAACTCGTTGGTAAGAGCGCCTTTGTAGGTATAGACGCCCTTCATAAACCACTTGTGGGAAAAGATCATTTCCTCCACGCCGCCTTCTTCCGCGGCGCGCAAAATGGTCGGTGTAAAAATGTTGCTCAACGCGGTGGTGGCTGTATGGGCAACGCGGGAGGCGACATTCGGCACACAATAGTGGATGACATCGTATTTGCGGAAGACCGGCTTGTCGTGCGTAGTAATTTCTGAAGTCGCCACACAACCGCCCTGGTCGATGCTTAAATCGATGATGAGTGAATCGGGTTTCATGTGGCTCACCATCTCTTCCGAGATCACATGCCGGGCTCTGCCTTTTTCAGCACGAAGCGCTCCGATAACAACGTCCGCTTTTTTCAGGCTGTCACTCAACGTCACCGTATCGATGGTAGAAGTGTAAAATTGTTGTCCAAGGGTATGTTTGATCCGTCGAAGTTTGTAGAGCTGATTGTCAAACACCTGGATCTCCGCGCCCAGGCTAAGGGCTCCGCGTGCTGCATATTCGGCCACGGTACCGGCCCCAATGATCACCACCTTGGTCGGAGGCACGCCGGTGATTCCGCCCAGGATCACACCTTTGCCCTTGTTCACGGTGCTTAAGTACTCAGCCGCGATGAGCATCACCGTACTCCCGGCAATCTCACTCATCGCCCGGATAATGGGCATACCGCCCACTTTGTCTTCAATGAATTCGTATGCCAGCGCCGTTACTTTCTTTCTCAGCAGCACATCGATATAGGCCTGGTCGAGGTGGCCTAATTGAAGTGCCGAAATAAGCGCCTGGCCCGGTTTGAAGTATTCGAGTTCTTCCAGCGTTGGCGGCTCAATTTTTAAAATCACATCTGCCTTATAAACTTCCTGGGGCGAATAAATAATTTTGGCACCGGCTTCGCTGTATTGCTTATCGCTAAACTTCGACCCTTCTCCAGCCTTTGTTTCTACCCACACTTCATTTCCATGCGAGACCAGCAGGGCGACCGCATCGGGGGTGAGGCTTATTCGATTTTCCTGCAGCGATATTTCTTTTGGCAGGCCGATAAAAAATGATTTCTTGGATTTTCTAACCCGCAGCATTTCTTCCTGCGGGTAAAGACTCGATTTGGCAAGCGCCTCAAATCCAGTTTTCTTTTTTTCAGTCATGATATGTATACGCTATCATTCGGTTTGCCGGATCAGTTGGCGTTATTTTTACCTTTACATGCCTTTCGGGAATCAAAGAAGGTATTTTCTCAGGCCATTCTACAAAGCAGAAATTCCCGGAATCAAAATACTCTTCAGCTCCAAGGTCGTAGGCCTCTTGTTCATTTTTTAGCCGGAAGAAGTCAAAGTGATAAATGATCCCACCCTGGCGAGTCTCGTATTCATTGACAATAGAAAAGGTGGGACTGCTCATTCCTTTCCCCACACCCAGCCGTTCGCAGATCGCCTTGATCAACGTGGTCTTCCCGGATCCCATTTCACCATAAAAAAGCCAGACCTTTGTGGTATTGCACTTTTCAATAAGTTCGCCGGCGGCCGCTTTCAACGCATCCAACGAAAGTGCCCGCCCTCCCCCGATACGCTCCCACACTTCAGACATTCTTCGAAGTTAAGAAAATTAAAGGAATGATCATCTCCTCGAGGCTCACCCCGCCATGCTGAAAGGTGTCTTTATAAAAATTAACGTAGTAATTATAGTTGTTGGGGTAGGCAAAAAACTGGTCTTCGATGGCAAAGACATAGGAGGTGGAAACATTTTGTTTGGGTAAGAAAAACCGTTCCGGCTTATGAGCCTCCATCACTTTATCCCCTTCGTAGCCCAGGTTCTTCCCCTGCTTATAGCGCAGGTTGGTATTAACCGCTTTATCCCCAATGATCTTAAAGGGGCGCTTTACCCGAATGGTCCCGTGATCGGTGGTAATGATGACCCTCGCATTTTTTGTTGAAATCTCTTTCAGGATGTCCAGGAGCGGTGAATGGATAAACCACGACTTTGTAATGGAGCGATACGCTGCCTCATCGGGTGCGAGTTCGCGGATCATGGCCATGTCCGTTCGGGCATGCGAGAGCATGTCCACAAAGTTGTAGACGATCACGTTGAGGTCATTGGAGAAGAGATTATTCACAGACTCTGCGAGGTCCCTTCCTTCCTCGAGTTTCTTGATTTTATGATAGGAAAATTTTATTTGCAAATTATTTCGACGGATCAGCCGCGATAGAAACTCATCTTCGAAATTGTTCTTTCCTTCGTCATCCTCCTCCCCCACCCACAATTCGGGATAGGTCTTGGCCATTTCAGAAGGCATCATTCCTGAAAAGATGGCATTCCGGGCGTAGGCGGTCGTGGTTGGAAGGATGGAGTAATATGCCTCTTCCTCATCCACATTATAATGCTCCGACAGAATCGGCTCAATGGTTTTCCATTGGTCAAACCGCAGGTTATCGATCACGATCAGGAAGGTTGGTCGACCTTCCTTCAATTCCGGGAAGACCTTGCGCTTGATCAGTTGGTGAGAAAGCATCGGCTTGTCGGCCTTGGGATCGTTCAGCCAACTTTCATAGTTCCGCCTGATAAACCGGCAGAAATTGGAGTTGGCCTCTACCTTTTGCATCTCCAGTACTTCGGCCATGTCCTGATTGTCGGCCTGGTCCATCTGCAGTTCCCAAAAAACCAATTTCTTATAGATATCCACCCATCGCTCGTGGTTCAGGTCATCGAGAAAGGCCATGCTGATTTTCTGAAACTCCTGTTGATAGCCCTGGTTTGTTTTCTCGATGACCAATCGCTTGTTATCTAATATTTTTTTCACCGCGAGCAAGATCTGGCTTGGATTGAGCGGCTTAATCAAATAGTCGTCGATCTTGGCGCCTATCGCCTCTTCCATGATCTGCTCTTCTTCATTCTTGGTGATCATCACCACCGGCAGACCGGGTTTATTATTTTTAATCAGGGTAAGCGCTTCCAGGCCCGACATGCCCGGCATGTGCTCATCGAGAAAAACGACGTCGAAATGCTTGGCTTCACAAAGTTCAACGGCCTCTGAACCATTATTCACAGGAGTGATATCATAGCCCCGTTGCTGGAGAAAGATGATATGTGGCTTGAGTAAATCGATCTCATCATCCGCCCACAAAATAGTATATCTTTGCATGTACTCAAATTTCCCGTAATTTAGGAAATATCCCGCTGGTTCCTTTGCCGAACAATTACATAGTTCAAAGATGCGAAGCCGGATAGTTTGATCCCTTTACAAAATCGAAGACCGATTTGAGCAAAAAGAAAATTATCAACGACCCGCTGTACGGATTTATCTCCATCACGAGCGAATTGCTCTTTGATCTTATTGAGCATCCCTACTTTCAACGCCTTCGATACATCAAGCAACTTGGTTTGACGGACCTGGTTTACCCCGGGGCCCTGCATTCCCGCTTTCAGCACGCATTGGGGGCCATGCATCTGATGGGAAGGGTGCTTGAAAATCTGCGGAACAAAGAGGTGGAGATTAGCGCTGCGGAAATGGAGGGGGCCCAGGTGGCGGTACTTCTTCACGATATGGGTCATGGCCCGTTCTCGCACGCGCTCGAAGATACACTCCTCCCCGGCTTAAAGCATGAAAGCCTTTCCTATCTCTTCATGAAACAATTGAACGCCGATTTTGGTGGCGCCCTCGAACTGGCCCTTTCTATTTTCCGAAACAGTTATCCGAGAAGATTCTTTCATCAACTCATCAGCAGCCAACTGGACATTGACCGCCTTGATTATTTGAACCGCGATAGTTTCTTCAGCGGAGTACTGGAGGGCTCCATCGGCGTTGAAAGGATCATTGCTTTGCTTCAGGTGGTGGATGATCATCTGGCGGTGGAGGAAAAGGGTATTTACAGTATCGAAAGCTTTTTGCACGCCCGCCGGCTTATGTACTGGCAAGTGTACCTTCATAAGACTTCGGTAAGCGGAGAGCGTATGCTGGTCAACACGATCAAGCGCGCGCAGTATTTGTTTATGTCAGGTGAGAAATTGGCGGGCAGCGATCCATTGAAGAATTTCCTAAAGAACAAATACACCATCGAAGATTTTCAGGAGAAACCGTCGCTGCTAAAAGCTTTTGGTCAATTGGATGACAATGATATTTGGGGTGCCCTCAAAGTATGGAGGAATCATCGCGATGCGATATTGTCCACACTGTGTGAAATGCTGTTGACAAGAAATCTTTTTCAAACGCAGCTCACCCTGGAGCCCATCAAAAGAAATCAGATTGACAAGGTGAGAACGGCCATCGCTAAAACCTATCGCGTTCTTCACAGTGACACTTCATACCTGTTTTCTCACGGAGTTGTGTCCAATGAAGGCTATGTATCTGAAGGTCAAACCATCCATGTCGTTACCAAAACAGGACAAATGGTGGACATTGCACAAGCATCCGATTTGCCAAGCATCAAGGCCATCAGTAAAATCGTCAAAAAAAACTATTTATGCTGGCCTAAAAATGTATCTTTGTAAACTGTTGTTAAGCCTATACATTGGTTACTGGGCGCTATCATCTTCGCGCAGGCTAATGACTAATTTCTGATGACCAATGAATAATTCCTCACCAATGGAGTTTACCGTTCATCAAATAGCCGTGATGTTAGGGGGCGAGGTACAAGGTGATGGAGAGCAGAAGATCAGCATGCTCGCCAAGATTCAGGATGCAAAAAAAGGTCAGATAGCTTTTCTCTCTAATCCTAAATACGAGCAATACCTCTACACAACGCATGCGAGCGCGGTCCTTGTAAAAAGAGATTTTCAACCGAGAAAAGAATTTGCAGCAACACTGCTGCTGGTGGATGATCCTTATTCAAGTTTTACGATCCTGCTGGAGGAGTACCATAAGCTCATCAGCTTCCAAAAAACCGGTATAGAGCAGCCCAGTTTTATTGGAGAAAATTCAGTCGTGGGAAAAAACATCTACCGCGGTGCGTTCTCTTATATCGGCCAAAATGTGAAAATCGGAGATCATGTAAAGATTTACCCGCACGTGTTCGTGGGAGATAACGTAGTTATTGGGGACAATACGATACTCCATCCCAATGTAAAACTCTATGCCGACACAAAAGTCGGCGCTAATTGCGAAATCCATTCCGGCACGGTGATCGGAAGTGATGGTTTTGGGTTCGCTCCCCAAGAAGACGGAACCTATAAAAGCATCCCTCAACTGGGCAATGTGATCATCGAAGACAATGTGGCCATCGGCGCCAATACCGTCATTGACTGTGCGACGCTCTTCGGCGACTCTACTATTATTCATCAAGGGGTAAAACTTGATAACTTGATTCAAATTGCCCACAACGTGGAGATTGGAAAAAATACGGTGATGGCCGCGCAGGCAGGGATATCGGGTTCAACCAAGGTGGGTGAAAATTGCATGCTCGCAGGACAAGTAGGCGTTGCAGGACATTTGGTCATCGCCAACAACACAAGCGTTGGAGCCCAATCGGGCGTCCCCAAATCGGTGAAAGAAGAAGGGCAACGGCTCTTTGGCTATCCAGCCATTGACGTCAAGGAATATTTTAAGTCGTATGCCGTCTTCAAGCGCCTTCCCCAACTCAACGACCGGCTGCGGGAACTCGAGAAAAAAGTTTACCAGGCAGAAGCCCTGATCGAAAAGCGCCTGGAAAACGGGGAGGAAGAAAGATAGGAGTTGTCATTTACTGCAATCGATTTTTTGTTGATTTATAAGCCTTATTATGGCTAAATCCATAACTTTTTGGATTATCTGCTTAATCGGGGTTAAATTTGCCCACTTTTTAAAACAATGACACTCAATTACAAGCAGCATACCATCAAGAAGTCCGTGACACTTTCGGGTGTGGGGCTGCATACAGGGGTTCAAACCAATATGACCTTCTTGCCTGCAAAGTCCAATCATGGAATCAAGTTTCAGCGGATTGATCTCCCGGGCTCCCCCATTATTGATGCCGACTGCGACCGGGTTGTGGATGTATCCAGAGGAACCACGATTGAACAAAGTGGGGCAAGGGTAAGCACGATTGAGCATACCCTGGCAGCGTGTGTAGGTCTTGAGATTGACAATGTGCTCATACAACTTGATGGACCGGAGGCCCCCATTATGGACGGCAGTTCGATCCAGTTTGTCAATGTTTTAAAAGAGGCCGAGACGGAGGAACAAAATGCCCTTCGCGATTTTTTTGAAGTTCAGGACAGTATCTTCTACCGGGAGGCCGCCAGAAATGTGGAGATCGCCGCCTTGCCGCTGGATGATTACCGCGTTACCGTCATGATCGACTATAACTCCCCCGTCCTTGGAAGTCAGCACGCCTCCATCACCAATATCCGGCAGTTCGAAAAAGAAATCGCGTCGTGCCGCACCTTCTGTTTCCTTCATGAACTGGAAATGCTTTACAAAAATAATCTCATCCGCGGCGGCGATCTCAACAACGCCATTGTTATTGTTGACCGCGTGGTGGAACCTCACGAATTGGACAATATCGCCAAGATGTTGAACAAGCCCAAAGTTGAAGTCAAAAAAGAGGGCATTCTCAACAATGTGGAATTGCGCTATAACAATGAACCCGCGAGGCACAAACTCCTTGATATTATCGGGGACCTGGCATTGGCAGGACGCCCCTTAAAGGCACAGATCCTTGCAGCCCGGCCTGGTCATGCGGCCAACGTTGCTTTTGCCAAGAAGTTAAAGAAGGCGATGGCAGAAGCCGACAAGAAAGGAATTCCCCGCTATAATCCAAGCCTGCCTCCGGTAATGGATATCAACCAGGTGATGAATACCTTACCGCATCGTTATCCCTTTTTACTCATCGACAAAATTATTTACCTGGACAGCGAAAGTGTGGCCGGCGTAAAAAATGTGACCATGAATGAGCCATTCTTTCAAGGTCACTTTCCAGGCAACCCCGTATTGCCAGGCGTACTGCAAGTAGAAGCGATGGCGCAGATCGGAGGTATCCTCGTATTGAATACGGTGCCCGATCCCGAAAACTACTGGACCTATTTTCTGGGAATAGATGAATTTCGTTTTAGAAAAATGGTTCTGCCCGGAGATACCCTTATCATCCAGTGCGACCTGCTGGCACCCATCAAACGCGGGATCGCCAAAATGTATGGCCGCGGCTACGTGGGAAGCACACTGGTCTGTGAAGGGACCATGACCGCCAGCATTGTACGCAAAGATTCATGAACTACCCTCTCACGAACGTTCACCCCGAAGCCAGGATCGGCAGCAATGTGATCATTGAGCCGTTTGCAACCATTCAAAAGGATGTGGAGATAGGCGACGGAACGTGGATCGGTCCCTATGTGACTATCATGAATGGAGCCCGGATCGGAAAAGGTTGTAAGATATTTCCGGGCGCAGTCATTTCCGCCATCCCCCAAGACCTCAAATTCAAGGGTGAAGAATCCACCGCTGTCATCGGGGATCATACTACGATCCGTGAATGCGTGACCCTTAACCGGGGAACGGTTGATAAATATAAAACCGTCATCGGCTCAAATTGCCTGCTCATGGCCTACGTTCACGTAGGTCATGATTGCATCATCGGCAATAATTGCATCCTTGGGAATGTAGTGCAACTCGCCGGCCATGTGAAGATTGATGACTATGCAATATTCGGGGGGTCGTGCTCTGTTCAGCAGTTCTCGAAGATAGGTTCCCATTCTTATATCGGAGGCGGCTCGCTGGTAAGAAAGGATGTTCCTCCTTATACAAAA
>JBGPGZ010000073.1:0-12662 GCA_041484175.1 Cyclobacteriaceae bacterium
GCTTGAGCGGAAATCTTCAATTCGTTTATTGCCTGGTCATTAATTATCTTCGCGGTTCGCGCTCACCATAACCGAGTGATTATCTCATCATGATAAACCTTGTACTATTCGGCCCCCCGGGCGCAGGCAAAGGCACACAAAGTGAAAAGCTTATTCAGAAATACGGATTTATTCATATTTCGACGGGTGACCTTTTTCGGTGGCACGCTAAACACGACACAGCACTGGGTAAACAGGTAAAAGAAATTATGAACAGCGGCCTGCTCGTTCCGGATGAGATTACCATCTCCATGCTAAAGGAGGAGCTGGACAAGAACCCGCAGGCCAGGGGTTTCTTGTTTGATGGTTTCCCCCGAACAGTAGCCCAGGCAGAAGCGCTCGATAAGTTTATGAAAGCAAATAACTCGGCAATTCATCATGTGATTGCCCTTGACGTCACGGAGGCGGAATTGAGAGGCCGGATTGCGAAACGCAGGACGGCCGAAAGCCGGCCCGACGATGAAGAAGAAAAACTCAATAAAAGGATCATCGAATATTTTAGCAAGACTATCCACGTGTTGCCCTATTATCAAAAGCAAGGAAGGCTAAACACGATTTACGGCATTGGAAGCATCGATGAGATCTTCAGAAATATTTGTGCCATCCTTGATAATCACAAAGTCTAAAGTGTCATGTTCAGGGTTTCGAATATGCAGCGGGTACTGCTGAGCATAAGACTTTGAACGTTAAACGATAAATGTGAGCAGCCCCAATTTTATTGATTATGTCAAATTGAATTCGCGGTCCGGCAACGGGGGCGCCGGATGTTTGCATTTTCACCGCGAGAAGTTTATCGAAAAGGGAGGGCCCGATGGGGGCGATGGCGGCAGAGGAGGGCATGTCATCCTAAAAGGTAACGCCCAGATTTGGACGCTTCTCCACTTAAAATATCGCAAACACATCCGGGCAGAGAATGGTACGGCGGGAGATGGACAAAATATGACTGGCGCCTTTGGGAAAGATGTGATTGTCGATGTGCCACTCGGCACTGTCGCGCGAAGGGCCGAGACGAACGAGACCGTTTGTGAGATCAACGAAGATGGGAAGGAAGTAATCTTGACTCCCGGAGGGCGCGGTGGAAAGGGAAATGCGTTTTTTGCCACCTCAACGAATCAGGCGCCGCATCACGTCCAACCTGGTGAGCCTGGAAAAGAAGAGTGGATCATCCTCGAACTCAAACTGTTGGCCGATGTCGGGCTGGTAGGCTTCCCGAATGCAGGAAAATCTACGCTTCTTTCTGTGGTTTCCGCGGCAAAACCCAAGATTGCCGACTATGCATTTACTACCCTTACTCCTAATCTTGGGGTTGTACCCTATCGGGATGACAAATCCTTTGTGATGGCCGACATCCCGGGAATTATTGAAGGAGCCGCGGAGGGTAAGGGTCTTGGCATTCGTTTCCTGCGACACATTGAGAGAAATTCCTTGCTGCTGTTTTTGGTCCCGGCTGACTCCAAAGACATTCGGGACGAATACGAAATCCTGCTCAATGAACTCAACAAATACAACCCTGAACTGCTGGATAAGAGAAGATTGCTCGCTATCACTAAATCAGACATGCTTGATGATGAACTGAAAGAAGCGCTGAAAAAAGAATTGCCAGAGAAAATTGCTTGGCTCTTTATTTCCTCTATCACCCATCAGGGGATTACGGAACTAAAAGATCTGATCTGGAAAAATCTGCACGAAGGCTAAGCCTGGCTCAGTCAGGAGTGCGATTTCTTATGAAGGCCCGGTGCCGAATCCTGCCTTAATGACATAATTCGGTTATTGGCAAAATTGTTGTTTCCTATTACACGCATTTAAGCGGATTAAACAATGGAAAATACCATACAACCCGAACGAGAGCTTGAAAAACACGAAGAAACCCAAGCTCAACCTCCTGCGACTCAGTACCCTGAAGCGGAAGAGACTGAAAAACAAGGTGGACCCAAGGACCAGCTGAAAAAGCTTCAGGACGAATTGACAGAGGCCAAAGACAAATACTTACGGCTTTACGCCGAATTTGACAACCACCGGCGCAGGACCTCCAAGGAGAGAATCGAGTTGATCCAATCCGCCAACGAACATTTGATCACATCGTTGTTGCCTGTTATTGATGACTTCGATCGCGCCGAAAGATCTTTCAAGAACAAGAATGATAAGGAGGCCGAAGGCTTCTTCCTTATTCAGAACAAATTCAAAAAAACATTGGAAAACTTTGGTGTGAAACCCATGGACACGGACTTGAACACTGATTTCAATCCTGACCTTCATGAAGCCATTACCCAAATTCCGGCCCCTGCAGAAAATCTGAAGGGAAAAATAATGGATGTGGTGGGAAAGGGATATCTGTTAAATGATAAAGTAATCCGGCATGCCCAGGTAGTGGTCGGAAATTAATTGAGAATCCATGTCAACAAAACGCGACTTCTACGAAATACTCGGCATTGGCAAAGGCTCCTCAGCAGAAGAGATCAAGAAGGCCTATCGCAAGGTCGCCATCCAACATCATCCGGATAAAAATCCGGGGAACAAAGAAGCCGAAGACAAATTTAAGGAGGCTGCAGAAGCGTATGAAGTTTTGAGCGATCCCAGCAAACGCACGCAATATGATCGCTTTGGTCATTCGCGCTCCGGGAGCGGGGGCGGCTTTGGGGGCCACGACATGAACATGGAAGATATCTTCAGCCAGTTTGGAGATATTTTTGGAGGAGGAAGTCCGTTTGACAGTTTCTTTGGTGGCGGGGGCGGAGGCGGAGGCGGGGGCCGGACACGACAACGCAAGGGCTCCAATCTTCGGATCAAACTTAAACTCTCCCTGGAGGAAATTGCCAATGGGGTAGAGAAAAAAATCAAAGTCAATCGCCTGGTAAGGGCCGACGGAGTCACCTTCAAAACTTGCCCGACCTGTCAGGGCAACGGCCAGGTAAGGAAAGTAGTGAATACCATGCTGGGTCAAATGGTCTCTTCCACCACCTGCTCCTCCTGCAACGGCGCTGGTCAAACCATTGACAAGCGGCCTTCCGGTGTTGATAGCTCCGGATTGGTTTCGAAAGAGGATTTGATCAGTGTGAAAATTCCGGCCGGTGTGAGCGATGGAATGCAACTTTCTATGGCAAGCAAGGGAAATGAAGCACCCGGAGGTGGAATTCCGGGTGATCTGTTGATCTTGATTGAAGAGCTGGAGGACAAGGAACTTAAGCGCGACGGTAATAACCTGATTTACGATCTCCATGTCAGTTTTATTGATGCAGCGCTGGGCACCAGTGTAGAAGTTCCATCCATCGGAGGAAAAGTAAGGATCAAAATCGATCCGGGTACCCAAAGCGGAAAGATCCTACGTCTTCGCGGCAAGGGAGTAAAGGACATTAATGGCTATAGTACGGGGGACCAGCTGGTCTACGTCAATGTATGGACGCCAAAGAAGTTAAATACGGAGGAAAAGGCAAAACTTGAAAGCCTGAGGCAATCCTCCAATTTTCAACCCCATCCGGACGAGAATGACAAAGGCTTTTTTGAGCGGATGAAGGAGTATTTTGGTTAGCAATATCCGGCTATTGGCCTGCTAGGCCCAAAATTTCAAGATTTCCAAAACCATTCGCTTCAACGGCCGTATAAGTTCTATTACGGTTGTCATTTTTTGGCAATCTATTAGCGTTTCTTACATCCAGGAAACTTTATATAAACCTAAGCGTAAACAAGGGCATGGTGAAATTCTTGTTCTTAGCGTTGTTGGGCTGCGGGGCTGCCTTTGGGGCAATAGGTCAGATCAAAAAGCAATTTTCGGTCGAAACCCAGGAACATTGCGACCGGGTGGAGCTTACATTGAAAGCCAAAACCGGCAATTGTTTTATCCGCCCCAGCCAAAATTCAGATTTGCTCAACATATACAGCAATCAGGACCTCGAGGAATATAACCACTCTTTCAGCAACGAACTCAGCGGCACAACGTGCAAGGTCAAGTTGGCCCTGGAACAGGAAAGCCAGCGAGGCGTAGGCCAGAAGATATCCTACAGGGTCTTTGGCAACGATGAAAAGGTCTCTGATAAGTTTTGGAAAGTTTATCTTACAGACGACAAGCCTTACTCGCTGGATCTTACCTATGGTCTTGGCAATGCCAATATCGACCTGTCGGGATTGGCCATTGAAAAATTAAAAATCAATACAGGAAGCGCGGATGTATTCGTTTCCTACAGTTCGGGCATTGAAAACAAGGTGGAGATGGATACTTTTTTTGTGAAGGTAGACATGGGTTCGCTCAGCGTCAGACAGCTTAACCTTTCGCGCTCGCGGGTGGTAATGGCCGAAGTGGGGTTTGGAAATATGCTCCTGGA
This sequence comes from Cyclobacteriaceae bacterium, assembly GCA_041484175.1. Classification (GTDB taxonomy): domain Bacteria; phylum Bacteroidota; class Bacteroidia; order Cytophagales; family Cyclobacteriaceae; genus ELB16-189. The sequence goes on from JBGPGZ010000073.1 coordinate 4,356, forward strand.
CTTTAGCAACAGACCCTTCGTAACAAACCAAATAAAAGGCAGTGTTGGCGCCGGCAATTTAGTCATCACCCTGCCCGATGAAGATGTGCCGGTCCTTGTTAAGATCAATGATTCCTGGCTCTGCAGCATCAATCCCTCTAAAAGCCTGAAGAAAATCGGTGAAAATACATTTGCTAACGCCGCTTACGGCCGAAATCCAAAAAATGGCCTCACCTTCGATCTGGAGGTAGCCATGGGCAAAATCATCTTCAAAGAAAAGTAGTTTTCTTCCTTCCTGTTCTGAAAATTATTCCTTGGTTGGTGTAATTCTCTCATTAATTTTGTTTCTTATCACTCAACCAAACAACGATTAACGTGGATGCACTCGTAGCCAACGGTATCACCAAGCGGTATGCCCATCATACGGCTCTTGACCAGGTGAGCGTTACCATTCCGGAAAAGACCATTTATGGTTTGCTGGGCCCTAACGGTGCTGGCAAAACGACGTTCATCCGGATTATCAATCAAATCATCAATTCAGACGAGGGCGAGATATTGATCTTTGGAGAGAAACTCAATCAAAGTCACATTGGAGTGATAGGCTATCTTCCCGAAGAACGGGGTCTTTACAAAAAATTAAAGGTGGGCGAGCAACTCGTTTACCTCGCGAGGCTGAAGGGTCTTAGCCGGAAAGATGCCCTGATGAGAATCAAAACATGGCTCGAGAAATTCGAGATCAAAGACTGGTGGAACAAGAAAGTAGAGGACCTCTCAAAGGGGATGGCGCAAAAGGTACAGTTCATCAGCACGGTATTGCACGAGCCAAGACTGATCATTTTGGATGAGCCTTTTTCCGGATTTGACCCCGTGAATGCGCAATTGATCACAGAGGAAATCCTTGATCTAAAGAAAAAAGGGAGCACGATCATTTTTTCCACCCACCGGATGGAGTCGGTGGAGGATCTTTGTGACCATATCGCGTTGATCAACAAATCAAAAAAAATATTAGAGGGTTCCAAAAAGCAGGTAAAAGATCAATACAAATCCAACACCTTTATTGTGGAGCACCGTGGACGGTTTTCGCTCAACGGCGGTAGTTATGAATTACTCACCCAGGAATCGCTGGAGGGTGACCTGCTGACTTCGACCGTCAAAATGAAAAATGCAGGAAATCCCAACGACCTGATCAGGGACCTGATTACCCTCACGGAAGTTCATCGCTTCCAGGAAAAAATCCCAACCATGAGTGATATATTTATTAGCTTGGTGAAAGGAGAATCCCATGAATAAAATTTGGCTCATAATCCAGCGTGAATTCTTGAACCGTGTCCAAAAAAAGTCCTTTTTGGTAGCCACCATTTTAGTACCCTTGATTTTCCCGGCCATCATTGCCCTTCTCGTTTTTGTTTCAAGGGAATCAGAAAAAAATGCAAAAAAGGAAGTGATTCATTATATCGACGAGAGCGGCATCTTTGTTCCGGATACAGCCAAATACATTTTCAGGAATTTCTCCGGCACCCTGGAGGACGCAAAGAAAGCTTACAATAGCTCCGAAGATTTTGGACTCCTCTACATTCCAAAATTTGAGCTCTCAAAGCCCAAGGGAATTACGCTCTATGCGAAGATCAATCCAAGCCTTGACGATGTAAGCGACATAGAGAGACTGTTCGAGAACCGGATCAAGGATTTGAAGATGAAAAATATGAACATCGATCAGAAGATTCTGGACAGCCTGAAAACGAACGTGCGAATAAATACGGTGAAAATATCCGAAGGCGGTCAGGAGAAGTCCAGCAATTCAGGCGTGCTGTTTGGCATTGGAATGGCTGCCGGGATTTTGATGTACATGTTTATCTTCATTTATGGGGCCCAGATCATGCAGGGAATCATCGAGGAGAAAACCAGCAAAGTGGTTGAGGTGATCGTCTCCTCCGTAAAGCCGTTTCAATTGATGATGGGCAAGATCATCGGTCTCGCTTCGGTAGGGCTGTTACAGTTCTTGATTTGGATCGTTCTCATGTCCACCCTGACGTTTGGCGTGTTGGGGTATTTTGGAATTGATCCGCCACAACAGCAGGCAATGCAGCAAATGGGCGGAGACGTGGCCGCTCAGCAGGCTGCCATGAATTCAGAAGTGGTGCAAGGAATCAACGCTTTTCTGTCTCTCCCATTAGGCTACATCCTGTTCAACTTCGTGTTTTACTTTCTTGGCGGTTATTTGCTGTATGGTGCACTCTTTGCAGCGGTAGGTTCTGCGGTGGACAGTCCCGCCGAAGCGCAGCAATTCATGTTTCCGATCACCATCCCGATGCTTATCTCTTACATGAGTTTGTTTATGTTTATTCTGAAAGATCCACATGGGCCAGTCAGCGTCTGGCTTTCAATCATACCATTTACTTCTCCCATTGCCATGATGGGCCGCGTTGGCTTTGAAGTGCCCGATTGGCAATTGGCACTTTCCATGATTTTGCTCGTAGCCGGATTTGTACTAACCACCTGGGTGGCCGGCAGGATCTACCGGGTTGGTATTTTGATGAGCGGAACCAAAGTAAACTACAAAGTTTTGGCGAAGTGGTTTATGCAGAGAGGATAACAAATCCGTCCTGATGACCTTGCATTTCTTCCTTCAAGGGAAATGCCGTTTGAGGGTATCCGGTTTTTTTATTTATCTTCATCGGCCATGGCCAAAAGATCATCGCTTCCATCAATGGATTTTTACCAGGATAATGCCAACCTGAAGTGGATTATTCTGGCTGTTTCAACAGTCATCAGCATCGGATCAATTTATTACACCAATATTCTCGTCAACCAGCTGAAAGAGCGTGAAAAGGACCAGGTGAAACTCTATGCCCGCGCATTGGAGTACACGAGCAACGAATCCAATGAAAATATTTTTTTTGTCACCGAGGAGATCCTCCGAAAAAACACTTCCATCCCCACGATCCTGATGAATGAGAAGGGCGAATTTATTGCCTACAACAACATCGATATTGATTCCTCCCTGAGCGAAAAAAGAAAAAATGAAGTACTCAATCGACATGTGAACGAGATGAAAAGGGCCTTCCCTCCCATTGAAATTATCCTGAAGGATATTAATACCGGCGAGATTTTCGGAAAGCAATATGTTTATTACAAAAACTCTTTCTTGCTGACACAATTGATCGCCTATCCCTATATACAGCTGTCAGTAATTGCCATTTTTGGGTTTATATCTTATCTGGCATTCAACTATTCCAAGCTCGCTGAACAAAACCGCGTTTGGGTTGGGTTGGCCAAGGAAACTGCGCATCAGCTGGGAACGCCGCTATCTTCCCTGATGGCGTGGATTGAAGTGCTGCGCGATGACCCTGACATCAAGAACAAGGGCATCGTAGATGAATTGGACAAAGACATCCGCAAACTCCGCGTAGTGACAGAACGTTTTTCAAGTATCGGCTCTACGCCTGCATTGAAGGATGAAAATGTGTTCAGCCTCATCAACAATGTCGTGGGCTACCTGCAGCCGCGGGTATCTTCTAAAATCAATTTTGAAGTATATACCCTGTCAGAGACTATTCGGGCAAAAGTCCATGCCCCGCTTTTTGAATGGGTGTTGGAGAATCTTTGCAAAAATGCGGTGGATGCCATGGGCAGCACAGGCACGATCGCCATAAAAATCCTGCGGGGCAGTGACAGCAAAGTCTTTATCGATATTTCAGATACCGGAAAGGGTATCCCAAAAGCCAACATGACCAATGTTTTCAGACCGGGTTTTACCACCAAGAAAAGGGGCTGGGGATTGGGTCTTGCGCTGGCCAAGCGAATCATCGAGTTATACCATGAAGGTAAAATTTTTGTAAAATCTTCTGAGGAAAACCATGGCACTACCTTTCGCATCGAGTTGAAAAGCGCTTGAATTAAAAACCTTAAAAACGGCCTGATTTCAAGGGGATTTTTAAAAAAGTTTCTTTGGCAATGCGCCTGAAAACACTACTTTTGCGCTCGGATTTTAGAGGCGTTGGCCTTTCTAATTCCACAGTTCAGGATATTGAGTTGTCACACAAAAGTCAATTTTAAAAATCAGCGTTAGCATGGCGAACATTGGAAGAATCACGCAGGTAATTGGTCCCGTGGTGGACGTCGCATTTGATGAACCCGGTACCAAATTGCCCAATATCCTTGATTCCATGGAGGTAACAAAAGACGACGGCACCCGCGTTGTGCTGGAGTGCCAGCAACACCTGGGCGAAGACCGCGTAAGAACCATCTCCATGGAAGGTACCGAAGGATTGGTAAGGGGTATGAAAGTGACTGATACAGGATCACCCATTCAAATGCCCATCGGTGATGATATTAAAGGAAGACTTTTTAATGTGATCGGAGAGGCCATTGATGGCATTCCTCAGCCCAAAGCAGACAAGACTCTTCCGATTCACAGGTCCGCTCCCCCGTATGAAAGTCTTTCGACTTCACAAGAAGTACTCTATACAGGTATTAAAGTGATAGATCTGATCGAACCGTATTCAAAAGGCGGTAAGATCGGGTTATTTGGCGGCGCCGGTGTGGGCAAGACCGTGTTGATCCAGGAATTGATCAATAATATCGCAAAAGCTTATTCCGGCCTTTCGGTATTTGCCGGGGTCGGTGAGCGGACGCGCGAGGGAAATGACCTGCTTCGGGAAATGATTGAAGCCGGTATCGTGGACTACGGTCCCGAATTTATGAAATCAATGCATGCGGGCGGTTGGGACCTTTCCAAAGTAGACAAAAATAGACTCAGAGAATCGAAAGCGACATTCGTATTCGGTCAAATGAATGAACCCCCGGGGGCACGTGCCCGCGTTGCGCTGTCCGGCCTAACGGTGGCAGAATACTTCCGCGATGGCGATGGGACAGGCAAAGGCAAAGATATTTTGTTCTTCATTGATAACATCTTCCGTTTCACCCAGGCAGGATCTGAAGTCTCCGCGCTCTTGGGACGCATGCCTTCTGCGGTGGGTTACCAGCCGACTTTAGCTACCGAAATGGGGGCCATGCAGGAGCGAATCACTTCTACGAAGAACGGCTCGATCACGTCGGTTCAAGCCGTGTATGTTCCCGCTGATGACTTGACAGACCCGGCCCCGGCCACTACATTCTCTCACCTGGATGCTACAACCGTGTTGAGTCGCAAGATTGCAGAGTTGGGAATCTATCCGGCTGTCGATCCACTCGATTCCACTTCGCGAATTTTGAGGGCGGATATTGTCGGAGAAGAGCACTATAATTGTGCGCAGCGCGTAAAACTTACCCTCCAGCGTTATAAAGAATTACAGGACATCATTGCCATTCTGGGCATGGATGAACTTTCCGACGAGGATAAACTGGTGGTTTCCCGCGCGAGACGTGTCCAGCGCTTTCTTTCACAGCCGTTTCACGTGGCCGAGGCCTTCACGGGCTTAAAGGGAGCCCTGGTCGATATCAAGGACACGATCAAAGGATTTAACATGATTATGGATGGTGAACTGGATCATCTTCCGGAATCCGCATTCAATCTGGTCGGAAATATTGATCAGGCCATCGAAAAAGGTGAGCGATTAATGAAAGAGGCCTCCGCTTAATTCGATTTTCCATGCACCTAGAAATAATAACCCCGGAGAAAAAGGTATTTGAAGGCGAAGTGTATATCGTGACATTCCCCGGATCTGATGGCTCATTTCAAGTAATGAACAATCACGCTCCCCTGATCGGTTTCCTGAAAGAGGGCGTCGTAGTATACAAATCCAAAGAATCCAAGCAGGAAATAAAAATCACGGGGGGTGTTGTGGAAGTCCTCAAAAATAAAGTGGTCCTGCTGGCGGATGGAATAGCAAAGCTCGATTCTTGATGGATTCTGGATGCTGGATTCTGGACACTTGGGGGTATCTCCCGATCTTAATAACTACGAATTACAAATTATGCCAGAATCCAGAACCAGAATCCAGCAATTATTTCTTCACTCCAGGCAATAATTTCTTTTTCCCAATAAGAATACTGCCGGCCAGCGCGGATGTGGCTGAAAAATAGACACCCTTTTGCAGCGTTGAGGTGAGTGTCCAGCCCTGGTCTTTTTTCCAGGCCTCCACCCGATCGAGTGCTCCTGCCTTGCCATCAATCCCAACAATCACATCCGGCGGAGCGGCAGGTACAAAGTCTTCTGCAAATTCATTTAGATTCTTGAATGAAAGCTGGTTGAGAAAATTTTCCATCGGCGCAACATCCGCCTTTTCATTCGCCACGTACCAAACCGAATCTTTTTTCTCCGCCACAAATCCGGAGTCCAAGGGGTATTGAAAAGTAATTCTGGCGATATCGTCCTTCTTCAAACGCAGCAATGCCTTGTTTCGCCAATCATTAAAAGAACGGTCAAGGTTCGACGCAAGGAATCCTTCCACTGCATACACGTCATTTTCATCGCTGAGCCGGAGATAAGTATAACTCCCTCCATATCCGCCCGTCTGCGATTGAATAAAGCCGGTCTTGCCAATGTGAAAATCAGCAGCCTTTTCCGCGTGATCGTAGACCATAATGTGGGTTCCCTTTTCACCGACATTGAATTCTTCCCATTTTTCCTTTTTCCGGGAAGCAATCCGTTCGGCCTTTGTATAGGCCAATAAGGTCAGCATGTTGTCGACCAGTGCTTTGTCCGTTTCTGACGCTTGCTTTCCCTTGCTCACTTTCCATCGATTTCCTTGCCTGACCAGCTTGATTTCCTCTTCGCGATGGCTGGATGGAAGGATCCGCACCTCTGTAACGTTAGCAGTATCCAGCATTACCAACTCTTTTCGCAGGTTGCTTTCCAGCCCCGGTGAACGAAATACGCGTGACAACGCAAAAACGGTTACCAATACGAGTAATGTTGCTATCAGGATTTTGTTACTAAGCTTCTTCATAGTTTTCACTCATTCTCCTAAACCGTTGAATTCTCTTTTGCTGCATCCTTACTAGGCCATAACCAATGACCAACAGTATTGGCAAAAGGAAATTGACATATTTAAGTATCGTCTTCGTCGAGTCCTCGATCGTATCAATGGGTCGTGAAGTAACTCCTTTCGTCCTCAAACCGATCAGTCCTGTATCATCCGACAGCCAGTCAATGGCATTGGACAAAAGATTCACATTATCCGGCTGAAGCTTCCGGCCCTGCTGCGGCGGGCCGTTGACCGGAAAATCTCCATCGCCAATCACAACCAGCTTCGAAGCGGTATTACCCGAAATTTTACCTTCTACGGCGGCAGCCAGAACCAGGTGCTGCAGTGGAAAATCAGCTTCAGTCCACTTTCTATTGATGTCAAAATACTGCGGCGCCTTTAGCGCGTTGGCCTTGGTTGACGTAAGCGCCAAAGGAATGAATCGTTTTGTCGTATCACCTGTATAGTGAATCGTGCTGGCGAATTGTAACATCACGTTCTCCAATCCTTTCGTAATCGGGTGATCTGCAAACGTCGTAACCAGCGGCAGATAGGGAAATGAAACCTGCGACTGAAGTGTGAAAAATCCCTGTTTCTGTTGAACGGTAACGGCTCCACAATTGGAATCGATTACAAAGTTGTCTTCCACTTCAATGCCTTTCTGCTGGAGCCAGGCTTCCAGTCCGGTGGTTAATGCTGATCCAAAAGAATTCTGCAAGTCCCCGTTAACCCGGTTCATGGCGATCGCCAAGCGACCGCCGCGGGCCAGAAAGGCATCCAGTTTGCTAAATTCTGAGGCAGGGATGCTATCCATCGGCCGGATCATCACCAGCGTTTTCATGGCAGGAGGAATTTCAGTCGAATCATTCAACCTTATTTCCTGTGTATTATAGAGTACGCTCAGTTGTTCGTTTACCTGTGAAATTTCCTGAAGGGACGCTTCTCCGTGACCGGTCAGGAAACCAACGGCCGGTTTGCTGATTGCAGAAATCTTCTTGATGGCGGTCGACAATGCGTACTCCATGGCGGTCCCCGGCTGGATAAAAGGAATCACTTCCTTTTTCTCGCCAATAGAAACGGAGGCGCCAAGGAATGCTTTTTGTTGTTTCACCTGATCCTTGTCACGAACATTGATCACAACGGGTTGAATTCCATTTCGGACGGCATCATTTTCGATCGATTCTTTTTCATTGGGATTGATGAATTCATATTGCAGCAAACCATCTGCACGGTTGGCATATTCGATGAGGAGTTCCTGAAAATCCTGGCGGGTCTTCAAAATATTGGGAGGGAGGTCCTTTGAAAAATAGGCCCTGACGGTAACGGGTTCCTCCAGATTTTTTAAGATATCCTTTGTCGCCTCGCTCAGCGTATATTGTTTTTCATCGGTGAGATCGAATCGCAAATGAAATTCATTGGA
>JBGPGZ010000074.1:0-12624 GCA_041484175.1 Cyclobacteriaceae bacterium
CATCCGATACTGCCTGGCCGTATTGGCCCGTAAGATGCTTGCGAATCACGGCGTGCATTTCCTGGGCCTGTTGTGAGCTGGCGGTTTTGCCAGTGCCGATCGCCCATACGGGTTCGTATGCGATCACTACTTTTTTCAACGAATCCCCGCTCAGGTGAAATAACCCTTCCTCCACTTGCTGTTTCACGAGCGCTTCGTGAGTTCCTTTTTCTCGAATGTCCAGGGGCTCACCGCAACAGAAGATTGGTGTCAGGTTATTAGCAAGGGCCCGATCGATTTTAGTTGCCAATAATTTCCCGTTTTCGCCAAAGTACTGTCTGCGCTCGCTGTGCCCCAGAACGACAAAGGGAATCCCCATTGATTTTAGCATGGCTGCCGATACTTCGCCGGTGAAGGCTCCCCATTCGTGCTCGCTGCAGTTTTGAGCGCCAACGGCAATCTTCGAAGCTGCTCCCAGTTGATTCTTGACCGCAAGCAGATATGGAAATGGGGTACATAAAACCACTTGAACGGCCCCTTTTACTTCAGTGGTAACCAAGCCGATCACTTCAGCAGTTAGCGCGTTCGCTTCCTCCAGGGTTTTATTCATCTTCCAGTTACCGGCAACAATTTTTCTTCGCATGATCTGGTTATTTTAATCGTTTCTTTACTTCTCGTCAAATTTGAATATTTCCAACGGTTTACTGCGCATGAGCCGGGCGCTTTTAACCGGTCCTTTGTAGGCCACGTGCACCAGGTTGGACTGGTCGTCATGTGTTTCGGTGATGATGTCAATAAATACTTCGATGGTTTTGCATTTTTTTACATTCTCAATTTCGAGATAGCAAATGATCGCAACACCTTCTACTTCATGTCCCAGTAATTTCATCTTCTGCAATTTGCCATCCAGCTTCACCTTGAAATGATCATTTAAATATTCACTCAATAGCTGATCGGTAGTCTGTCCGTTTTTGGGTTCCAGCAAATCCAGTTCAGGCTCTTTGCGTTTTTGACGGATGCTGAGTTCGAGGTCATCGATGAAGATTCGCGAAGTGATTTGCAAGGCTTTGTCCTTTTCGCTGTAATTAATTTCACTCACCGAAACATGAATCGGGTGAACAGCGAATAATATCAAATAAAAGAGCTCGATCATGATAGATTGAAATTCAAAAATAAGGCCAATGCGTCAAATAATAAGCCTGTGGTAAATCAAATTTTAGTTCTATACTTGCCGCTCCTTTCAGAATATGGGCGATTTTGGACTTTACTTTGGCCTTGGCAAGGACCATATCCTCGATTACGCCAATGGATATGATCATATCCTATTCGTTGTTGCCCTGAGCGCAGTGTATCTTGTTCGCGACTGGAAAAAGATTCTTGTGTTGGTGACTGCATTTACGATTGGCCATTCCGTCACGCTGGCATTGGCTACGCTGCAAATCATTTCGGTGAATACGCGACTGGTTGAATTTCTTATCCCACTCACGATTTTCATAACTGCTTTCTCCAATCTTTTCCGCAAGGATGAAGGCGTTAACCGGAAGCCCATTCAAATAAATTATCTCTTTGCGCTGTTCTTTGGATTAATTCATGGCATGGGCTTTTCAAATTACCTGCGTGCCATCTTGGGAAAGACACAAAACATCGTATCCCCGCTTTTGGCCTTTAATCTTGGTCTTGAGTTCGGTCAAATAATAGTCGTGGCCCTTTTTTTGGCAGCCAGTTTTATTTTAGTTGATTTGATTGGTGTAAGCCGCCGGGATTGGAAAATGGTGTTGTCTTCGGCCATTGCCGGAATGGCATTGATTTTGATGAAAGCACGCATATTTTGGTAAGCCTTCGCGCCGTCATCCATAGAAAATGAACCTAAACTTCGAACGCAAATTCAGCCTATGAAATGCATTTTTTTTGTCCTTCTGACCCTGCTAGCTTCCGGCAGCAAGGCGCAGGAAACCCCCTCATGGCAAGGGAAATTCGAGCAACTTGATCAGGCATTGCCTACACCCAATGAATATCGCACCGGGTCAGGGGCGCCGGGTCCAAAATACTGGCAGCAGCAAGTCGACTATGATATTGATGTAGAATTAAACGATGAAACGCATATCGTAACCGGCGCTGAAAGAATCATTTATTCCAACAATTCTCCGGATGCGTTGAAATACCTCTGGTTGCAATTAGATCAGAATATTCTTGCCAAAGACAACCTTACCGACCGCCTGAAAACAAATGCATTGGAGGAATCGATGCCGGCGTCACTACTGCAGCAAAATCTTGATTTGTATGGCAGCTATGAAGGTGGTTACAAGATTAAGTCGGTGAAAGACGCCGGTGGCCGGAATTTATCTTTCTTCATTAATTATACGATGATGAGAATTGACCTCCCTCAGCCTCTCCAACCAAAGGAAAAGGTCAATCTCTCAATCGATTGGTCTTATGCGGTCAGCGATCGGCTGAACGAGCGAGAGGCAGGAAGACGTGGCGGAATGGAATATTTTCCGGAAGACGACAATTACCTGTACGGCATCACTCATTGGTTCCCCCGCCTGTGCGTCTATGACGATTATCTCGGATGGCAAAATAAACAATTCCTGGGCCAGGGAGAGTTCACCCTTGATTTTGGGAACTACAAGGTTCGCATCACGGTTCCTGCGGATCATCTCGTAGCCGCAACCGGTGTGCTGCAAAACCCTCAGCAGGTCCTTTCTGCCGATCAACTCGCGCGGTTTGAAAAAGCAAAAACAAGCTTCGATAACCCTGTGATTATTGTTTCGCAAGGCGAAGCCAAACAAAAGGAAAAAATCCGCTCCCCAGAAAAGAGGACATGGGAGTTTCAGGCTTTCAATGTTCGCGACTTCGCCTTTGCTTCCTCCCGAAAATTTATCTGGGATGCCCAGGCCGTTAGAATAGGAAAAGGTATCACCTTGGCGATGTCCTTTTACCCTAAAGAAGGAAATCCGTTATGGGAACAGGAATCGACAAAGGCTGTTAAGAACGCTATCACAACGTATTCAAAATACACGCTCGATTATCCTTATCCAGTTGCTATTTCCGTCCATACGGCCAGCGGAGGAATGGAGTATCCCATGATTGCCTTTAATGGCGGCAGGCCCAACAGAGATGGTACCTATTCCGATGACAAAAAATGGTCCATGATTCGCGTGGTCATTCATGAAGTGGGTCACAATTTCTTCCCCATGATCATCAACAGCGACGAGCGTCAATGGGCCTGGATGGATGAAGGTGTGAATTCATTTGTACAGTACCGCACGCAGGTGGAGAATTATCCGGAGATGCCTCAAGTCAGAGGACCGGCTGACAAAATCATTCCCTACATGAGAGGAGACAAAAGCATTCAACGTCCACTTATGGTTTCTGCAGACAACGTTGTCATGGGTAATTACGGCCCGGAACAATATGCAAAGTGCGCTACGGCGCTTAACATTTTGCGCGAGACTGTCATGGGCCCTGCCTTGTTTGACAAGTCTTTTAAGGAATATGCACAGCGCTGGGCCTTCAAACATCCCAAGCCAGCTGACTTTTTCCGCACGATGGAGGACGCTTCTGCTGTTGACCTTGACTGGTTCTGGCGAGGCTGGTTTTATTCAACTGACAATTGTGATCTATCCATTGACAAGGTGAAATGGTACACGATGAGGAAAGCACAGACCGATGTCGAATACAAAAACAAAAAAGTGATACAAGGGGATTTGACCGCTGATGATAATGGCCCAGACGAAGACTTCAGCGCGGGACCGGAGTCGTTCTCTGTCATTCCCACCGATGCACGTCTCTACCAGGAGTTCAGAAATAAGGTGGATGATCAGGCAATCATTTCCAAACTGCAGTACAAGAACTTTTATGAAGTAACCTTCACCAACAAAGGAGGCCTTGTCATGCCGGTTATTATCGAGTGGACCTTTAAGGATGGAAGCCGGGAAATCGAGCAAATCCCGGCAGAAATCTGGAGAGTCAATGAAACAAGCGTAACCAAGGTTTTTGTCAAGGACAAAGAAGTCGTCAGTATTGAAATCGATCCCCGGGGGGAGACCGCTGACATTTACACCGAGGACAACATCTTCCCAAAATTGGCACAACCTTCAAAATTTGATCAACTTAAAAAGAAAGGCAGATAGCCGCAATACCCAATAGAAGGGGACATTCTAAAGGAAAATCATGTTGGATGAACGTATTCCAAGTGACTTTTCTATTTTTGCGTCCTTTGAATTTTTGAAACGTGTGATATGAAGAGAATTCTCAGTTTATTTTTTGTTTTGGCTATTGTTCAGGCTTGGGCCCAACAACCGTGGAAAGGGAAATTCGAACAACTTGACCAACTCTTGCCAACTCCCAATTCCTACCGGTCCGGTTCGGGTGCCCCTGGCCCTGCCTACTGGCAGCAAAAAGCCGATTATGTGATAAACGTGGAGTTAAATGATGATACCCAATTGGTCACCGGTTCTGAAACGATCACCTATTACAACAATGCGCCCGAGGCCTTGTCTTACCTGTGGCTCCAGTTGGATCAAAATATTCTTGCCAAAAACAGCATGACCAAGCTGACGTCCAGTTCGCGGGTGGTTGATTCAGTGCCAACCCGGTTTTTTGCTACCGCCATTGAAGGTTATGATTATCAGGGAGGTTATACAATAAAGAAAGTAAGCGATGCTGCCAGTGGGAAAGATCTCCCCTACATCATCAACCATACAATGATGCGGGTTGACCTGTCTTCACCGCTCCGGACTGGCGAGAAATTTTCTTTTTCGGTCGAATGGAGCTACACCGAATACGACCGGATGAAATTTGACGAACGCGGAGGTTATGAATATTTTCCGGAGGACGGCAATTACCTGTACACCCTGGCGCAATGGTATCCCCGAATGTGCGTATTCGACGATTATGAAGGCTGGCAGAACAAACAGTTTCTGGGCGATGGAGAGTTTGCCCTTGCCTTTGGAAATTTTCGCGTGAGGATTACCGTACCGTCCGATCACATCGTAGGCGCCACGGGATGGCTGCAAAACCCGAAAGACGTGCTGAGCAAAGAACAGCAAGACCGTTTTGAAAAAGCGACCAAAACCTTTGACCAACCCGTTCTTATTGTGACGGAAGAAGAAGCGCGAAAGAAGGAAAAGGAACGCTCCAAGAGGAAAAGTACCTGGGAATTCCATGCAGAAAATGTGAGGGATTTTGCGTTTGTTTCTTCACGCAAATTTATTTGGGATGCCATGGCTGTAAAGATTGGTGAAAAGACACCGCTCGCCCAGTCATTATACCCGAAGGAAGGCAATCCGCTCTGGGCAAAGGAATCGACGAGAGCGATCAAGAATACGCTGGAAGTTTATTCGACCCGCACCATAGACTATCCCTACCCAACCGCTTATTCCGTCCACACCGCCAGCATTGGCATGGAGTATCCGATGATTTGCTTCAATTATGGAAGACCAAACAAAGATGGATATTATTCCCAACGAACGGTGGAAAAGATGGTGGGCGTAATCATTCATGAGGTCGGACACAATTTCTTTCCGATGATTGTAAATTCCGACGAACGCCAATGGACCTGGATGGACGAGGGGCTCAATACCTTTCTGGAAAAGGAAACAAAAGCTGCGCGTTATCCCGAATTTGATAACACCTCCGATCTGCCCAAAGGAATTGCGTCGTTCATGCGCGGCGACAAAAATATTATGCGGCCAATCATGGCTTCCTCGGACAACCAGGGCAAGTATAGCTTTGGCAGCAATGGCTATAATAAGCCCTGCGCAGCGCTTACCTTATTGCGGGAGACGGTCATGGGTCATGAATTGTTTGACAAAGCATTCAAGGAATATGCGCAACGCTGGGCGTTCAAGCATCCGAAACCTGCTGATTTCTTCCGGACCATGGAAGATGCCTCCGCCGTTGATCTCGATTGGTTCTGGCGTGGCTGGTTTTACACTACCGATAATGTGGATGTTGACCTGGACGAAGTAAAGTGGTTTAAGACAAAAGATGTTCATGTTGACCCTGAAAAGAAAAATGTGAAGGTGACGCGCGGAGACCTGCCGGCTAATCCTGCGGCTGGAAAAGCCAGCGACTTTAGCCATGGTCCGCAAGAGTTTACCCTGACAAACACGGCTGAAGGTTCTTACGGAGAGTTCAAGAATAAAATTGACGATAACGCTATCCGCCACACTTTGGACGGAAAAAATCTCTATGAGATCACAATAAAGAATAAAGGTGGTCTCGTAACACCGGTGATAATCGAGTGGACATTTAAAGACGGATCAAAAGAGATCGATCGCCTGCCTGCCGAAATCTGGAGAGAAAATGAGCAGGTGGTAAAGAAAGTATTTGTGAAAGAAAAAGAGGTCGTGAATGTAGTGATAGACCCCAATTTTGAAACAGCCGATACAAACCTGAACGACAACGTGTTTCCCAAAAGACAAAGCCAATCAAAATTTGATCTTTTCAAAAAAGGAAATTGAAGACAAAGAGGGCCTATCTCTTGTTCTCATCCAAATGATGCTTGTGCAGGAAGCGATGAACCAAGGGAGACATGAAAACGGCCACGGTAGTTAAGAATGCGACCCCACTGAAGATCGCATAAAGTGATGCAAACCATTTGGCCTCATCGTTTTTCATCGAGTCAACGGGGCCCATGCCGGTGAGGATCATGGAGGCATTCAAAAGCGAATCAAGCCAGGAGAGGTCATTCCAATAGTGATACCCGGCCACACCAATGCCCAGCGACAGGCTCAACAATAAAATGGTAAAACCGGAATACCGCAGAACGCGAATAAGAAACAAGTGGCGGGGCAATATCGGTTTGGCATAGTGCTCAAACATCACACAAAGAGTTTTCCAATCTTGTTTAAGTCCACATTTCCACCGGAAAGTATGATGCCTGCTTTTTTATTGATGAATTTTGATTTCGCCTTCAACACGGCTGCAAAAGCTACAGAACCGGATGGCTCGACGACTATTTTCAACCGTTCCCAAATCAAACGCATCGCCGAAATGATCTCCTGATCGGAAACGGTGATGATCGTTCCCACGCACTCCCGTATTATCGGGAATGTCTTGTCTCCCAACGAAGTCAGCAAGCCATCGGCAATGCTGGCTTGAGCAGAGGGCGGTTCTATTTCTCCGCTTTCCAGCGAACGGAAAGCATCATCGGCGAGTTCGGGTTCTCCTGCCATCACGATTGACGAAGGGGAGAAATACTTTGCGGCCAGTGCCGAACCGCTTAACAGCCCTCCTCCGCCAACCGGGGCTATCAGGAAATCAAGTCCGGCAATTTCCTCCGACAGCTCTTTGGCAACCGTAGCTTGGCCGGCTATCACATCGTAATTATTAAATGGGTGAATTTCAACAGCTCCGGTCTTGCTGACAACTTCGGCCAAGGTTGATTCGCGCGAAGCAAGCGTTGGCTCACATTCAAAGATTTCACCCCCATAACTTTTTACACCTCTTTTTTTTATATCCGGCGCCGTATTCGGCATAACGATATAGGCTTTAATACCCATGATTCTGGCTGCCCTCGCCAATGCCTGCGCATGATTTCCCGAAGAATGGGTGGCTACACCTTTAGCCCTCTCCTCGCGTGAAAGTGACAGGACCGCGTTCATTGCTCCGCGGGCTTTAAAGGCTCCTACTTTCTGAAAGTTTTCGCATTTAAAATATAGTTGGCAGCCGGCCATCTCATCCAGGCTGTTGGAAGTCATTACCGGAGTGCGATGGACGTACGGCTTAATGCGCTCATGGGCTTGCTCGATATCGGATTGGGTAGGGACTCTGTTCATTTACGATCTTATTTGCAAATTACCTGTTTGTGAAAGGCCAACCCTGCTGAGTCCCTGGCACAAAATGGTCGGTTACTTTATCCACTTTACTTTCCCGCTTACAGGATTTCTTTTGCCATCCGGCACAAGCTCCCTGGGCATCCCCACATTCAGGAATCCAAGAAGTCTATCCGCCTTCGCTAATCCAAAAAATTCTTTGGCCTCTTCAAAATAAGTAATTCCTCCGGTGCTAAGGTAACATCCAACACCGTAAGCAGTGGCCGTAAGATACATATTTTGAACCGCGCAAAATACGGCCCCCATCTCTTCTATCTCCGGCAGACTATTTTTTTCATCGCGTTTCATGCCAATGGCGATAATGTGAGAAGACTGCATAGGTTTGGTCAGCAGGCCCTGGTAACGTTCTTCCCGAAAAGTGCCATTGGCCCGGGTCACTTCTTGATAACAAGCTGCTTGAAAGGTGGCAAGCTTTTTTAGTCCATCCCCGCTAAATACTACAAACCTCCAGGGTTCTGTAAGCCTATGAGTCGGTGCCCAATTGGCATTCTCCAGCATTTGATTGATCACCGCATCATCAACGCTTTCTCCTGTAAAATCCTTTGGATAGACCGACCTTCTTTGCCGTATCAGGCGGTTAACTTCCTCCTTGCTAAATTTCATCCCTACTTCTTTTTGCTGTTTCTTTGAATGGCCATATCTTAAAATCTTCAACAATTTAGCGAAATGAAAAATATATCAACATGGCTGCTGGTTGCCTTTCTTTTTTTGTTAATCCTGAATTCCTCGTATGCACAACAGCCAAGAATCCGGGCAAGAGATCTGGGCATCCCATTCGATGGAACGCCCGGAACGAACAATGCGATCACCGATGTAGCGGGCGTAGAAGTGGGATTCAAAACCTTGATTGAGGGCACGGGTAAATTGGTGGTAGGAAAGGGTCCTGTTCGAACAGGGGTAACGGCCATTTTTCCGCGAGGTAAGAATTCACTTCAGCGCGTTTTCGCTGCCTGGTTTACGCTTAATGGCAACGGAGAGATGACCGGTACGACCTGGGTGAGCGAGTCAGGCTGTCTGGGCTCGCCCATCCTCATTACCAATACTCACAGTGTGGGGGTTGTGCGGGATGCCGTTATTGAATGGTATACCAAGAAATCAAGATCAAATGAATATTCTGGCGACATCAGTCTGCCTGTGGTGGCCGAGACCTGGGATGGGTTTCTTAATGATATCAATGGATTTCACGTGAAGAAGGAACACGTCTTTGCAGCCCTGGAATCGGCCGCTTCGGGGCCGGTTGATGAAGGAAATGTAGGGGGCGGCACAGGTATGGTTGTGCATCAGTTCAAGGGTGGAACCGGAACTTCATCCAGAAAGCTGGAAATAATCGAAGGGGGCTACACCGTTGGGGTTTTGGTACAATGCAACTACGGAACAAGAGCCCTATTAAAGATTGCAGGGGTTCCGGTGGGAAGTGAAATACACGACTTGATGCCAGTTCGAGGCAAAACGGATGTTGATCAGGGATCCATCATTGTTGTGGTGGCTACGGATGCTCCCTTGCTTCCGCATCAGCTCGAACGCATTGCCAAACGTGTGTCCCTGGGCATCGGAATTATGGGTGGGCGCGGGGGAAATTCGTCCGGAGACATCTTCATAGCCTTTTCCACAGCGAATCTGGAAGTCGGAAATACGGATGCCGTTGCACATCTTGAGATGCTTCCGAATGAGAAGATGAACCCGATTTTTCAAGCCGTTACCACGGCAACCGAAGAGGCTATCGTCAACGCGATGATCGCGGCCAAAACCATGGACGGGATCAATGGAAATAGAGTGTACGCCATTCCCCATGACCGACTCATTGCAGTTTTAAAAAAGTATAACAGAATTAACACAGACTAAAAAATGCCAAGGATCGCGCCCCTTCCGCCTGAAATGACAAGCCCTGATGTGGCTGATGCATATGCCCATCACATAAAAGATTACGCTGCGCGTATTACCAACATGAAAGGGACCCTGGGTCATTCCCTTGTTGCATTCATGGCCTACATGGAGTGGTATCCATTGTATAAAGAGGTAAAGAAGATTCTGGGTGAAAGACTATCTCCGTTGTTTGCCTGGTCCATTTCTGAGGCTGCTCAATGTCCGCTGTGCAGCACTTATTTTCGTAAAACAATGATCGAGTCGGGAGAAAACCCGGACGCCCTTGTCCTATCCAGGGCAGAGCAAGAAGTTGTTGACTTTGGTGCAGCGATCAGTAAACATCAGGGCTTGATAATCGAGGAAATATATAATCCAATCAAGTCTCGCTATTCCGAAAAGGATATTGTCATCCTCTCCGCTTTTGCAGGCATCATGGTCGCCACCAATATTTTTAATAACATCGTTCAGACCGAGATCGATGAATATCTCGCCCCCTATAGGAAGTCAGCTCAATCAAGAAATTAACCGTATGCCATTTTCCAATCAAGTTGCCTTTATTACGGGGGCCGCCCACGGCCAAGGCCGTGCAGTTGCATTGGCCCTTGCAAAAGAAGGGGTTCACATCGCTGCCTTCGATATTGCCAGACCTTTGTCTTATCCGGGTTACAACATGGGCTCTGAGGATGATCTTTCTTCTTTAAAAAAAGACTGTGAAGCACTCGGCGTACAATGTCTTTCCTTTCGTGGTGACGTGCGGAAAAATGACGAAGTAAAAAAAGCGGTTGAAGAAACGAATCATCGATTCAAGCAAATCGATATTCTTTTTAACAACGCCGGAATTTGCGCCTATGGGCTTGCCCACGAGCTGACCGAAGATGCCTGGGATGCAATGATCGATATCAATTTGAAAGGTTCCTGGCTCACCGCCCGTCATATTATTCCGTTGATGATCGCCCGTCATTCGGGTGTAATCATAAACAATTCTTCTATCGCGGGGCTCCGGGGTATGAACCGGTTAAGTCATTATGCAGCCTCCAAATGGGGCTTGGTAGGACTTACAAAATCCTGGGCGATCGAATTGGCCCCCTATCAAATCCGGGTCAATTCTATTCATCCAACCGGAGTAAATACACCCATGAATGACGGTTTGGCCTTTCTGGAAGGAAGTACACCAAAGGAAATTGCTGAGCGTTCCGCAGGAAATTTATTGGCGGTTCCATGGATTGAGCCGGAAGATGTTGCGCAGGCTGTTCTTTATCTTGCCTCTGACAAGGCAAGATATGTAACCGGGACCCAGTTTGTGATCGATGCCGGGCTATTAAGCCGATAACTTTTAGCATGTCCATCAAACCCAAGCTTGGCCTTTTTGATCTTACGATGATCGTGGTGAGCCTCGTGATTGGCATGGGTATTTTTCGCACCCCGGTAGAAGTAGCACAAAAAGCGCAAGTGCCGTCCATCTTCTTTACCGCCTGGATTGTTGGTGCTATTGCCAGTTTGTGCGGGGCGCTGACCTTTGCTGAAATCGGCTCACGCTATCCCGTTGCCGGTGGTTTTTACCGGATCTTTTCACACTGCTATCATCCCGGCTTTGCGTTTATGGTCAACTGGATGACGGTGATCTCCAATGCCGCCTCCACCGCGAGTGTAGCGATCATAGGAGCCGAGTATATCAATCCGCTGATACTGCCGGGAATGAGTCACGATGCTGGGGTGAGGATCACGACCATCGTATCCGTAATCATTTTGTTCGGAGTCAACTTGGCTGGGATCAAAATGAGCGCCCGGATGCTTAATGTTCTGATGATTATCAAGATCAGTCTTATTGCCCTTCTCATCCTTGCAGTCTTTGTTGCTCCAGCCCCACCGGTAACAGCGGCACCATCCTTTGATGCCACACACGGAGGAATGCTAAACGCTTTTTGGCTATGCTTTGTTCCTATTTTTTTTACCTACGGCGGTTACCAGCAAACGATCAACTTTGGAAGTGATGTGCCCAATGCTTCACGCACATTGCCAAGGGCTATTTTCTTCGGTATTACGATCATACTCTCGCTTTATTTGTTTGTCAATTTCTCCTACGTCCAGGTGCTTGGATTTGAAGGCTTGAAGAATTCAAACGCGTTGGCTGCGGATATGGCAGGACTTGTTCTGGGCGTTTATGCATATAAAGTTGTGGCACTGGTCATGTTTTTGTCAGTGATGGCGTATGTAAACGCTTCGATCCTCTCCAATCCGCGGGTCTATTATGCGATGGCCGAAGACAAGGTTTTGCCAGCGATCTTTATGAAGGTAAACGAGCGCACGCAGGTCCAGGAGGTTGCCCTCACTTTATTTGTTGCGTTTATCATTATGACTTTGTTCTACCTTTCCTCCTTCAGAAAGATCCTCGACTACGTCATGTTCTTTGACTCTATCGCCCTTGCTTTTGCGGCCGCCTCCATTTTCATTTTGCGCTATCGTGCAAAAAAAGAAGGCGAAAAGGAAGGCGTTTACAAAATCAGTGGCTATCCGTGGATGCCAGTCATTTTCATCATCGTCTATTCGCTGGTCAATATCAGCGTGATGGTTTCCAATCCGCGTGCCGCGATCATAGGATTTGTCTTGTTTATCTCAGGATTACCCCTCTACTTTGGACTGAAAAAGTTAGTTAGCCAATCTTAGCGTTGCCCTCCTTGTTACCTAGGCGCCCCGCAAAGAAAATTGATAGCCCATGGACTTGTCCTACATCCTGAATGAACTCGGCGAAGAACGTGAGAACTATTTCAACGCGATTGCTCCGCCCATCATCCAAACCAGCAACTTTGCCTTCAAAAATATTGCCGACTTCAGGAGAGGATTATCGGACGAATATGAGGCGCTCCTTTATTCACGAGGCAACAATCCCACGGTCGATATTCTTCGCAAGAAGTTGGCTGCATTGGATGGTGCCGAAGATGCA
>JBGPGZ010000075.1:0-12571 GCA_041484175.1 Cyclobacteriaceae bacterium
GTGAAGAATGACGATTTGCGTTGCTCTGGTGGTTTTGTGAAGGCAGGCAAAGAGAATTGAATCCAGGCTTCCCGTAAGCCCTTTGATCCGAAGCGCAGCAGGTTTGGGCGTACGAATCCCTTCAGCCAGGGTTTGCACCAGGCTGTCCGCTTTATAGATACTTAAAAATTCATTCGGCCTCAAACCAGCAAAAACAGAACGCAAAAGTAAAGAAGGATTTATGATTTATGGTCAGCCCGCCAACCTTTTTTCAGGAAGAAGGATGAAAGGTCTAAACTTCCCTAACTTTAGAACTTTATGTATTACGTGCGTTTACTGATTTTATATTTAGGAATGGCGAACGCACTGTTCCTGCTGATCGGCCTTTATAAACCGTGGGCCATGCTTTGGTGGGAGGATGTGCAAAACCGTAAAAAAGTAATAAAGGTCTATGGAACTTCGGCGATGATCTTTTTCATAACCTATTTTGCCCTTAAGTTCTTTCCCTGATAAATTTCGCAGATAAAAGAAGAGCAATGAAAAGACTGATTTCGGCAGGTTTGGTAATGGCACTTTGCGGCGTGCTTATGGCCTGTTCGTCAAAACAAGATAGTCCGGGCCAAACCCAGCAAGTGGTGGCGCCGGAAATAAATGATCTGCCGGACGTCGTTTTGATCGAAGAGGACGGAAAACAAATTTAAACCCGGAGCCTGCCGGGAAAAACGATATTGATCTTCTTTGGAGCCGATTGCGACCATTGCCAGCGTGAAGTGACTCAAATTCATGAAAACCTAAAAGACTTTGGACGATATACCCTCTATTTTATCTCAATGGACCCATTTCCGGTCATCCACGAATTTGCAAAAAAATATCGGATCCATGATCAGCCGAATTTTCGATTCGTAAGGGCGGACGGCAAATCGGTTTATTATTCACTAGGCAATCTCACAACCCCCACCATATTGATTTTCGCCAGCAACAAGAAACTCGTTAAACGATTTGATGGGGAAACAAAAATCGAAGAGATCCTGAAGCTGCTATAGCGCCCTCGTTATGACTATTTCAGACGGCTGGCCGCTGCCAAAAATTTTCCTTTTGGTCCGCAAAATCCGATCAGGTACTTTTCCCCGCCATCTTGCAACCTCCATTTTTTCTTGAGTTGCTCCGGACTCAAAGGATAATTTCGAACAACGACATTGGCCTTCCTGTCGGGGAAGAAAGCTTTTAGTTTGTTGGCATCGGGCTGAAGGATTTCTATTCTAAAAATCCTTCCCGGAAAATTATCGATGAATTGATCCGACGTATATAAATGTGTGTTAACATGCAATTTGTGAAGACCATGGTGCTTACCTAAAGTCTTGAAGGCACCGGCTTTCAGAATCGAAGCATTGGGCTCGAAGAGATACGTGCGCGGACCGGAAATTTCGCTGGAAGTGCTTTTTTCCTGGGAGAAAGTAAAAGAAAAGAGGTCTGTTCCAGCCAATTTCTCAGGGAAACGAGAGGAGAGGCTTGCACAAATAACCGTCGGTTCCGGTACCCCACGGGGTGTACATAAATACAGCACCTCCTTACATTCATCATCGACCGCCACCACAAAGACTTTTTCGACCAGCTTTAGTTCTAGGAGCCCTTGTTGCAGGTCGAGGAGGGGAGATGCTTTTAAAAGCAGCATGCCCGTTTTCCCAAAGATCAATGGAAGAAGCTGCGAAATAGCGGGTTGACAATCGGCCAGCTTAAAGACTTTTTTTGAACCGGACCTGCGCGATGGATCGATAAAAACAAAATCAAATTCCTGATTGGGATTTGCCAGAAATGCTTCGGCAGTAGTGCCGTGATATCGAATCTGGTTTGCCCCGAGAAGTTCATGATTGTGCCTGGCAATATCCAAAAGCGCTGTGTCGGGCTCAACAAAATCGAGTTGATTGCAAACCTGACTGATAAAAAAGGAATCAACCCCAAAGCCGCCAGTTAGATCAACGCCTCTCGGTAACGAGGCAATCGGGAGGACGTTGGTCTGAAAAGGTTCCTTCCTTGCAATTATGCGGGCCTTGAATTTTGAGGCAATTTCCGAAGAGGATTGCTCCAGACCGATTGACGGAGGGTAGACAATCCCCGTTGTCTGATAGAATGAAGGCAATTTGATTTTTGCCTTTCGCCTGCCTGAAATCTGATCTGCCACAATCGCAGAAGGAACGCCTTGAATAATTTTGCGTTGGAGAACAAGTTTTCTTTCGTCGACTTTTTCGTTGGCGAGTATAAAAGCTTGCAATTCTTTTTTGACGATGGCAGAAAGAATACCGGGTGACATTTAGACAAAATTGCAAATTCGCCCGTTATGTTCCTGATCCGGAAAAAAGCTTTGATGAGAACCTGATGAGGCCAGGTTACGGCGTTCTCTTTTTGCGTCAGATGGCTGAAGGGGTCAGCGGCCTTCGAAGCGCAATAACAATATTCCGAAATGCCCTATTCAGCCGTATTTTTCAAAAAGCTAAGCAGATCATAAGCGCCATTGACGACAATAAGCGCGTGAGCCGACAATTCCGGCGGCAAACTGACTTCCACAAAACCATTTTCGGCATTTCCTTTCTTAACGGCTTTCATTTCAAATTGTCGAGAGGCTTCATTCTTGACTACAAAAATGTAATCAGTGCCCTCAAAATTAACGACTGCATTTCCTGGCAGCGCGGAGACGGTTTGATTATCGGTTTCAATGAGCGCGCTAAAGTACATGCCGGGAATAAGAGAAGCATCTTCCTGATCAAGATGACAATGCACACGCACCGTACGCTCAGATGTAATTTCCTTTCCAATCAAATAAACGCTGGCTGTGCGCTCATGGGAATCATTGGATAAAATTAATCGCACTTTCTGTCCGATTTTCAATTTCGTGATATCTTTTTCAAACACCTGTGCCTCGGCATGCAGATGACGATTGTCCATGATGCGAAACATCACATCCGTCGGGTTTACGTGCATACCGATGTTCACATTGACCTGCGTAACATATCCTTCGATCGGGGAGTATAATGTGACCGAATTGCTTATGACTCCTTTTTCAAGCGCTGCAGGATCAATATGAATAAGGCGAAGTTTGGCCTGGAGTCCTTGTACTTTGGCTTTGGTGCTGAAAAAGTTGGATCGCGACTGCTGTAAGGCCTTAGCAGCGTTAACATTGTCTTTTGCCAGTTCTTCCTGTCGCTGGTATTCCAATTGCAGAAATTCCAATTGACTCTTGCCTTCCAGGTAGTCCTGTTGCAGTTGTATGTAGTCCGGATGCTCCAGCGTTACAATCGCTTGCCCTTTCTTCACCTTCATGCCTTGAAGCAATCCTGTCGTTTTCACAAAACCACCCAACGGTGCTGAAATAGTAACCAAATTTTGCGGTGGCACATCGAGCATGCCATTCGCCTTGATGGCTCCACTGATTGTGCGTTGCTCCACCTGGCCGAGAAGGATGTTGGCAATTTTGAATTGCTCTTCCGTAAGAACAACCTCGTTTGAATTTGCGGGCGTACTTTCCGGCTTATCCGCTTTGTCCTTGGTGGCGCAGGAGGTTGCAAAAGCAAGTGCAACGATCCATAGGGACTTATTCATTTGTGAGATTTTTTTCATTTCCGCTACCGGTTAAATTTTTCCAAGTAAGAATTCAATTTTCACGACCGACTGGTTATATAAGTTCAATGACTGCAAATAGTTGGATTTGATAGCAATCGCATTTTTCAATGACTGCAGATATTCGATGTAGCCAATTTCGCCGCCGCGATATGCTTTGCGCGATTGGGTAAGGATGAGGTCTGCATTTTTCAACGCACTGGTCTCGTAGTAATGCAGGCTTGCAAGATTTTTGTCAAGTTCCTGGAGCGCCTGGGCATATGCCCCTTTTAGCGTAGTTTGAAAATGCTCGGCGTTCTTTCTTACCACGGCCTCATTAAATGCAGCTGCTTTGGCGCGTGCTACTGGTGGGGCGAACCAAAGGGGAACTGAAAGTCCCAATGAGAAACCCTGGAAGCGCTTGCTTTGGTTGAAAAACTGATCCTGACCATTGATGTTTTGTATGCCAAATAAACTTTGGTTAAAGTATCCGATGCTGATGTCCGGCAAAAGGCGGTTGCGCTCGACGCGCTTTGCTTGCCGACTGATCACAGCCTGCTGAAACAGGTAATCCAAGTGAGGATTTTCAGCGAGTGAAACGGAGTCCATCGACACGGGTAATTCACGTTTATTCAATGGACCACTGGCCAAGACTGGCGTTTCATTTCTCAACAGGGCCTGTAACCGGGTTGCCCCAATTTGGATGTCTGCCTCATTGAGCCGCAATTGATTCTTAACTTCCATCCATTGCGTTTCTGCGGTTGTCTTTTCAAGCAAGTTGCTCTCTCCGGTTTTGTAACGCAAGGAGGAAGCCCTGGCGAAGTCGGAGTACAGACTGTCCTGGGATTGAAGCAGCGTTTTCAGGGCCTCCAGGTACAGGAGCTGATAATAGGCGGACCTCACCTCAAATACCAGATCATTTTGCGAAGCACGAAGACTTTTTTGTGCGCCAACCACTTGTTCCTTACCCAGTTGGATCTGACTACCCAACAGTGTTGGAAAAGGCAGCGTCTGAACAAATGTGAGGTTGTTGTCCTGGTAGATGGAATTGTATTGCCCATGCATCCATTGAGCAGACAACTTCCCGACATCGGTCGATGTCTTTTTTAACTGCTTGAAATATTCCACCTGGTACTCGGCTGATTTAATCAGCTGATTTTTTTGCAAGGCGGTTTGTACGACAAGGTCCAAAGGCAAGGATTGTTGTGCGAATGCGGAACGGCAAACTGCGATAAACACAACCAGCGTTAGTTTTTTCATGACTGAATATTTTGAGAAGGTCCTTTCTTTTCGAAATAGGTATAAAGTACAGGCAATACGATCAAGGTCAGCAGGGTGGCGGTGATCAATCCGCCGATCACTACCGTTGCGAGGGGACGCTGAACTTCTGCGCCTGATGATTGAGATAAGGCCATGGGGAGGAAACCCAAAGATGCTACCAGGGCCGTCATGACTACCGGGCGCAGACGTATTTGAGTACCCTGCAAGACAACCTGATTCAGGTCATGTATCCCCGATTGACGCAATCTGTTAAATTCTGCAATCAAGACAATTCCATTCAAGACCGCCACGCCAAACAAGGCGATGAATCCGATGCCCGCTGAAATGCTAAAGGGCATGCCGCGTATCCAAAGTGCGAACACTCCTCCGATCGCGGAAAGGGGAATAGCAGTGTAGATCAACAACCCGTGCCGGAATGAATGAAATGCGAAATACAAGAGCACAAATATCAAAGCCAGAGCAACGGGAACAGCGATAAAAAGGCGTTGTTTCGCTTCCTCGAGATTCTTGAATGAGCCTCCGTATTTGACAAAGTATCCGGGCTGAAATTTTATTGCTGCGTTGATCTTTCTGTCCATTTCCTCCACAATGCTGGCTACATCGCGGCGACGTACATTAAACCCTACAGCAATCCTTCGTTTTGCATCATCGCGCTGAATTTGGTTTGGACCGATTTTTAGTTCGACGTCTGCCACTTGTTCGATACGAATTTGTGAACCACCCACTTTGGTGACGTAAAGACCCTTGATATCATCCAGGCTTTTGCGTTTGCGTTCATCCAGGCGAACGACAAGGTCAAAGCGTTTTTCGCTTTCAAATACAAGACCGGCCGATTCGCCTGAAAAGCCTGCACGAAGCGCCCTGTTGACTTCGTCCATACTGATTCCAAACTGGGCCAGCTTATTGCGGTCAAACTTGACCACAATCTGCGGCAGGCCACCGATCGGCTCTACAAAAACATCCTGGGCTCCCGCGACAGTACTGGCAAGTTTGCCGATGCGTTCGGCATAGTCGGCAAGTAGCGTTAAGTCTTCACCATAGATTTTCATCACTACATCCTGTCGTGCACCAGTCATCAGTTCATTGAACCGCATTTGAATGGGCTGTTGAAACCCAAACGTGATTCCTGGCATCGCCTGGTGAAGTTTGGCGGCGATCTTGTCCGCCATTTCTTCGCGTGAAGAAGCACTGGTCCATTGGGCCTTGTCCTTGAGCACAATAATAAGGTCCATGGCTTCAATGGGCATGGGGTCAATCGGGATTTCCGAATTTCCGATCTTGCCTACTACTTCTTTCACCTCTGGAAAATTTTCCAGAATGATGGCAGCACTTTTTTGAGCTACCTCAACGCTTTGACTTAGTGAACTCCCGGTGAGCAACCTGGTGTCAACTGCAAAGTCGCCTTCATCCAGCTGGGGGATAAATTCACCACCCAAGCGCAAAAACACCAACATACTCATTGCGAAAAGGACAATCGCACTGATCAAAACAACGATGCGCGTCTTTAATGCCCTTAGAATAAGAGGACTATAGAGGCGGTGGATAAGACCGATCAGGCGGTCGGAAACATTTTTCTTGTACCCGGTGGTTTTGCTGAGCGCCACGGAGGAAATCATGGGCACATACGTGACAGAGAGAACCAATGCACCTACGATGGCAAAAGCCACTGTCTGTGCCATGGGGCGAAACATTTTTCCTTCAATGCCCACCAGTGTGAGAATCGGCAGGTAGACAACGAGAATGATCACCTGGCCGAAGGCGGCCGACCGCATCATCTTGGTGGCTGACTGCTGAACTTCATTATCCATTTCCGGCTGGGTGAGCCTTCCGGCTATGGACTGCATGCCCAAGTGATGCATGGTCGCTTCAACGATGATGACGGCACCATCGACGATCAATCCAAAATCGATGGCGCCCAGGCTCATCAGGTTTCCGGAAACACCAAACAAGTTCATCATGATAATGGCAAACAACATGGCCAGGGGAATGACCGAGGCGACAATCAGGCCAGCGCGAAGATTCCCAAGCAAGAGCACCAGCACAAAGACAACGATCAATGCGCCTTCTGCCAGATTCTTCGTCACCGTATGAATCGCGTTGTTGACCAATTTTGTCCGGTCCAGGTAGGGGGTAATCTCGACACCTTCGGGCAATGTCTTTTCGATTTGAGCGATCCTCTCTTTCACTTTGTTGATCACGCGCGAGGAGTTAGACCCCTTCAACATCATCACAATAGCACCCACTACTTCGCCCTCACGATTATAAGTCATGGCACCATACCGATTGGCATGGCCAAAACGTACTTCCGCCACGTTGCGAATCAACACGGGCAACCCGTTCACATTGTTTTTGACAACAATGTTCTCAATGTCACTGAGGTTCTCGACGAGCCCCTCGCTTCGAATGAAATAAGCAAACGGTTTTTGATCAATATAGGCGCCGCCGGTATTCTGATTATTTTTCTCGAGGGCCGAAAATAGGTCACTGATGCCAACATTCATGCTGCGCAGCTTCTCGGGGTCAAAGGCAATTTCATATTGCTTCAGGTATCCACCCCAACTACTGACGTCGGCTACTCCCTCGGTACCCAGCAATTGCCTGCGGACAATCCAATCCTGAATGGTGCGCAGGTCCATCGCTGTGAATTTGGTTTCAAAACCCTTCTTGGGTCGGATGATGTACTGATAAATCTCACCCAATCCGGTCGTAAGTGGTGCCAATTCAGGGCTTCCGGCACCGGATGGGATACGCCGCTCGGATTGGATGAGTCGCTCGTTTACCTGTTGGCGGGCCCAATAAATATCGGTGTTGTCGGTGAAGACGATGGTAACGACGGAAAGACCAAAACGCGAGAATGAGCGAATTTCAGTAATGTGCGGAATAGTCGCCATCGTTTGCTCTACCGGAAATGTTACTAACCGCTCGACTTCGGGCGCAGCCAGGGATGGAGAAAGGGTAATGACCTGCACCTGGTTGTTGGTAATATCAGGCACCGCATCGATCGGAAGAACCGTCAGCGAGTAGCCGCCGTACACGACGAGTGCGAGTGTGAGAATACCAATGATCAATTTATTCCTGATGGAATAGGAAATGATTCCATTCAACATGAGATGGATTTTTAAGTCGGTAAAAAATAAATGACACGCCGGTCAGACCGTTAAGCGGAAATAAAGTTGCCGGCCAAAAAAAATCAGGAATGACGAGGAGGTTGGAAGATGTCGTGAAGGCATGAAGCAATCGAGGCTTCAGTGTAGGTGGACGAATGACTTATCTCTGTCAGAGGAGTTTTTTCCTCGAGTGCTATCTTCTGAATGGGCAATGCCATGACCGGCGCTGCGAATGAGTGACTCCGATCTTTGAACGGGAGCCGGTTGTCCTGATCGTCATGCGACAGGTCGGTCTTGTAGTGCATCGTCAAGAACTCCCAGAAAGACATATCCTTCACCTGCAGCTTGTGTTCAGCATAATGCTCCAGCAAGATGGGCAGGCGCAACATCTCATGAAACTCCGTATTGGAGTTGATGTAGAGAGCGAGAAGCGATATGGCGAGGAGGCGTTTCAAGAATGTAAAGATAGGGAAAATGTTGAAACGGTTTTAGGTTTTGGGCCTTGGTCACTGGGCCTTAGTCATTAGTCATTGGTGGCTTGGCGCACTTTCTCAAGTTTTAAGTTCGAAATCTGACCTAGCCAAATGACCAGGTCTTAATGACCTGAGCCTAAACTAATCACCAAGGCCTAATGACCACAGCCCAATGACTAAACTAATGAGCCTCTAAGTTAAACAAATTCAGATTACCCCCTTTTCTGAATTTCGTGAGATCATAAGAGGGAAATTCCCGGCCCGCAAAATATTTCTTTTTGGACGCACGGAAGAGTTGCTGAATCGAATCAGCAATATTTCCGTCACCGGTCATCCTTCGACCAAACTGCGAGTCGTTGACGTTTCCGCCGTGCATGGAGCAGATCTGATTCCACACTTTCTCAAAGCGATCGGGAAAGTTTTTGCGAAGCCAATCTTCAAAAATTTTACCCACAGCACCATTCAGCCGGACAATGGTCATGCCGGCACCGAGTGCGCCATGATCCGCCGCCGCTTTCAACACTTGTGGAATTTCGTGATGATTCAAGCCGGGGATGATGGGCGCGTTCATAATACCCACGGGTACTCCTGCTTTGGCAAGACCTTCCACGGTTTGCAATCTTTTTACCGTGCTCACTGTCCGCGGCTCCATGAGGCGTCTTAGATTTTCATCCAGGGTTGTGATTGAAATAAAAACGTGAACAAGTTTTTCCGAAGCCAGGTCCTGCAACAAGTCAAGATCGCGCAAAACAAGACTGTTTTTGGAAATGATGCCTACCGGATGCCGGTATTGTACAAGAACTTTCAGCATCCTTCGTGTGATTTCCAGTTTTTTTTCCTGGGGCTGGTAGCAATCAGTGTTACCCGATAGCATGATGGGCACCGCGTTCCAGTTCTTGTGCAGCAGCTGTTGTTCAAGAAGCCGCGGCGCGTTTTGCTTGACAATGATCTTACTTTCAAAATCCAACCCAGCGCTGAAACCGTAATACTCATGCGTGTTTCGGGCGTAGCAATAAATGCATCCATGTTCGCAACCTTGATAGGGGTTCATTGAATACATCATGCCCAAATCCGGACTGTCCACTTTGTTGACAATCTTTTTCGGATTTTCGTGAAAGAGTTGGGTTTGAGGTGCTTCCAACAGAGGCTCGTCAAGGCCTTCGATGTGTCTGGCGACATAGGTGGTTTTGAGAAATTTGTTCTCGGTCTTGATTTGGGCCCCACGGCCCTTAAAATAAGATTGATCCATAGGACAATATTACTAAAATAGTTAGTAAATAGTAAATAATTTAGCTTGCTTTCTTACTTAGAGACCCCCGTTCAACAGGTGTACACGGATTCGCTTACAAAAGCGGGTGTCCGGTTACTGATCAAACGGGAAGACCTGAACCATCCATTGGTGTCGGGTAATAAGTGGTGGAAGCTGAAATACAATCTGGAGGAAGCCAGGCGCTTGGGTTATCATAAACTCCTGACTTTCGGAGGCGCCTACTCCAATCATATTTATGCTGTGGCCGCGGCGGCAAGAGAATGTGGATTTGAAAGCATTGGGATTATCCGTGGAGAGAAGACCCTTCCACTCAATTCGACGCTCTCATTTGCAACTAGCCGCGGCATGCGCCTTCATTACGTTTCGCGCGAGGCTTATCGTAAAAAAACGGGGCTGGAGTTTGTCGAAGATTTGAAAAAGACGGAAGGTGAATTTTACCTGATCCCGGAAGGGGGAACTAATGAATTGGCGATAAAGGGTTGTGCCGAGTTTGCAATGAAGCTACAAGGCATTTCATTTGATTACCTCTGCTTGCCGGTTGGCACGGGCGGCACGGCGGCCGGTCTGATCACTGGCCTGCATGGTAAAGGCAGGGTGATCGGATTCTCCGTTTTGAAAGACGGACATTTCCTAAAGGACGAAACAAGAAAAATGATTTATAACTATTGCGGGAAAGAATTTTTGAATTGGAAAATTGAAACGGAATATCATTTTGGAGGTTATGCAAAGCAAACCCCGCCGTTACTTGATTTTATCCGGTCATTCCAAAACGATCATGGGATCCCGTTGGATCCCGTTTACAGCGCCAAGATGATGTTCGCTTTGCTTGATCAAATCAATCAAATGAAGTTTGAAAACGGAGCAACTATCCTGGCACTTCATACCGGTGGCTTGCAGGTCAAGATTTAATTCCGGATGATGCCCCTCAGCCAGGTAAACAAGCGGAATCCGCCTTGCTCTTCTGCCAAGGCCCCACCTTCTCCTGCTGTCTTTACTCTTTCGACCGTATAGAAAGCAGTTGGAAGTATCTCTTTCAGTTTGCTGAATAAGTCATCCAGTCGGTCCCGCTCCAGCACGGTAAAGACAAGATTTTCATGTCCATCGGGCCCTTCGGCATTGACGCGCGTGTAACGAAACTGCTCATGGGTGAGATAGACAATCAATTCGGCAACTTCTTTTCGTGTAATGATCCGGACGATCACCTTGCCATAGGCAATGCGTTCCTCAATAATCATTCCCACCATAACACCCGATGCAAATCCGGCGGGATAAGCGAAGTAACAAATCCAATTATCGAGATGTGCAAAAATTTGGCGGATCGCCATCAGCCAAATAAAAGCCTCGAAAAAACCCAACAGGGTGGCAGTCCAGCGACGGCCGCCCAGCATGTAAATGATGCGAATAGTGTTGATGGAGACGTCGCAGATGCGCGCCAAAAAAATAAGGAGGGGTAAAAGCAGGTAGCTAAAAACTTCTTCCGATACGCCGAGTGTATTTATAAAAAATGAATCCATGAACAAAAGTTATTTTAACAACGCCTGAAATACTTCCGTCAACTTCCCAAACCCCGTTACTTCGATCTTGGTATTCTTCAAGTCGAGCGATTTCTTGTTGAACTTGGAAATATAAATTTGTTCGAAGCCCAATTTCTCCGCCTCCGAAATACGCTGATCGATTCTATTGACTGCCCGCAATTCTCCACCGAGGCCTATTTCGGCTGCAAAGCAAATCTTGTCCGACACAGGAATTTCTTCCATCGACGATATGATAGAAATGCAGATGGCCAGATCAATGGCCGGGTCTTCCACCGTGATGCCGCCGGCCATGTTAAGAAAAACGTCTTGCGTACCCATATGATAACCACACCGTTTTTCAAGCACGGCCAGCAGCATGTTCAGCCTTTTTTGATCAAAACCGGTATGCGTTCGCTGCGGGGTGCCGTAGGAGGCCGGACTGACCAGTGACTGGATCTCAATCAGGAGGGGCCTGTTTCCCTCGATGGTAGCTCCAATGGTTACACCACTCAGATTACCATCTTTTTGTGAGATCAGAATTTCGGAAGGGTTGGTGACTTGCCGCAAACCTGAGCCCAGCATTTCATAAATCCCAATTTCGGAGGTGGACCCAAATCTGTTTTTTGTCGTTCGCAGAATCCGGTAAGCCAGGTGACGGTCGCCTTCAAACTGAAGTACGGTATCCACCATGTGCTCCAATACTTTTGGACCGGCCAGCATGCCGTCTTTTGTGATATGGCCGACGAGAAAAACGGGTGTACTGGTTTCTTTGGCAAACTTCATCAACTCGGCTGCACATTGACGCACTTGAGCAATACTTCCGGCGCCGGAATCCAGCATGTTGGAATAAAGGGTTTGAATGGAGTCAACAATCACCAGTTGCGGTTCCAGCGACTCAATGGCAAGAAAAATGTTTTTGGTATTGGTTTCCGTCAACGTGTAGAACTTGCCATTGAGGTGGGAAGAAAGGCCAAGGCGGTCTGCGCGCATTTTTATTTGGGTCTCGCTTTCTTCGCCCGAAATATAAAGCACCTTTTGATTTTTTAAAGCCAATCCGATCTGCAACATCAGGGTGGATTTGCCAATACCGGGCTCTCCGCCAATCAGGATCAGAGAGCCAGGCACAATGCCCCCACCCAGCACGCGGTTAAGCTCCTGGTCGGGAGTAGCTAACCGTACCTCGGTTGCCGAATCGATTTCTTCCAGTGTCTTGGGCATCGCTATCCTGCTTTTGCCGGACTCCTGACGCCACCCGTTTTTGTCTGTTTCAATTTTGGTGACTACCTCCTCGACAAAGCTGTTCCAGGTTTCACAGGAAGGGCATTTTCCAAGCCATTTCGCCGATTCATAACCACA
>JBGPGZ010000076.1:0-12515 GCA_041484175.1 Cyclobacteriaceae bacterium
CTCATGATGCTCACAATTTCTCCTTCACCGATGGGTGTTTTCAGGTTTACCACACGATCCAATACTTCCAGGTATTCGTCTTCATTCCTACCCACCCTTATTGGGCATGAGAGCAGCGTGTCCCCGGATTGAACTATCCGCAATTTGAATTCCGGAATGTTTACATCTAACACAGTCGATTTTAGTCGCCGGATGATGGAATCCGAAGGAATAGTGGCCGGGATGATTAGACTGTCACCTTCGTGAAAGATGACTCTTTGTGATTGATCATAAAGAAAGACTCCTTTTGCCCTTTGTATATCGTAATCAAAACTACAGAGGGAATCAAGAATCCAGGGATTGGAATGAACAAGAATGTATTCGCCAAACCCCGAACGCAACAATGAGCTATCCCGGGCAATCAGGCTATCCATAAAATGGAAGTATCTCTGGACCTTGATGGCATTTCTGACCACTACATAGCGAAGGTCACCTGATTTGCTTTGATTCTTGACCCTGATTGTCAATGAGACCGAATCTGAATTTTGAGAACGCGATGCCCCGCTGCCTACCGGAGATTTTGAACAACTCATAGCCGCGCCAATGCAGAGAAGCAAGAAGAACACACCCCCGCCACAAAATTGGAAATTACGCAGGGCACTTTCATGGAACTGCGGATTGAAGCATTCCAAGTTTTGGTGTTTTGTTTATTGAAATAACAGTTCAAAGTTATCGGGTGGCCTGAGAACAAGCAATGACTTTCCTCAGTTGGATATATTTGCATTTACTGATTTTAATCAGCCGCGTAAAGAGCGATGATCATTTTGATTGCCTTGTGATCTGTGTAGTATTACCGTCCACGGCTAAACCAATGGAAAAACAACAAAAGCGATTTCGGGCCGAATGGATTTACGTCCCAATCCTCCTGCTAATCTTGCTGGTTGCGACTTTCGGAAATTTTTCCAATTCCCGCGAAATCACCTGGCAGGAATTTGAAAAGAACATACTGAGCCGCCATGCCGTAGACAAAATAGTAGTCATCAACAATGAAATCGCAGAAGTATACATCCGCCAGGAATTTGCAAAGGACTCGCTTTTTGCGGATGTCCTAAAGCCGGTATTCGGAAAAGAGAGCAATCCCGGACCTCACTTTCAATTCAGGATTGGCTCCATTGATTCATTTGAAAGGAAACTCGAAGAAGCTCAAAAGAATTTTCCGGAAAGTCAAAAAGTTAATGTCAGCTATGTAAAAACGCAAAATTGGTTTAACAATCTCCTTCCCTGGTTTATTCCCCTTCTGCTGTTGATGCTGATGTTCCGTTTCTTAGGTTCCGCGACCGGAGGTGGAGTGGGAGGAACTTCCATTTTCAATTTCGGCCGGTCTACGGCCACGCTCCTCGAAAAAGAGAACAAGAGCTCGACGACCTTTGATGATGTGGCGGGGCTGGAGGAGGCCAAACTAGAGGTAAAAGAAATTGTCGACTTTCTCAAAGACCCGACGCTGTACACTCGCCTGGGGGCAAAAATCCCAAAAGGTGTGATCATCGTAGGTCCGCCCGGAACAGGGAAAACTTTATTGGCGAAAGCAGTGGCAGGCGAAGCACAGGTGCCATTCTTTTCCTTGTCGGGATCTGAATTTGTAGAAATGTTTGTTGGTGTTGGCGCTTCGCGGGTTCGCGATCTGTTTAAGAGGGCAAAGGAGAAAGCGCCTTGTATTATTTTCATTGACGAAATAGATGCCGTTGGCCGGTCACGGGGAAAGAATACCTTTTATTCGGGTGCGAATGACGAGCGCGAGAGCACACTCAATCAGTTGCTAACAGAAATGGACGGATTCGGCACCAATAGTGGCGTAATTGTATTGGCGGCCACCAACCGTGCCGACATGCTGGACCCCGCCCTGCTGAGACCCGGAAGATTTGACCGGCATATCTACCTTGAACTCCCGAACCTGGTTGAACGCCAGGCGATTTTTAAAGTCCACTTGAAGCCGCTCGTATTGGCTGACACGGTTGACACGAATTTTCTTGCGTCGCAGACGCCCGGCTTCTCGGGGGCAGACATTGCCAATATCTGCAATGAAGCTGCATTGATCGCCGCACGAAGGCGAAAGGAGAAGGTGGATGAAAAAGACTTCTCCGAAGCCATGGATAGAATTGTAGCCGGCCTGGAAAAGAAAAGTAAAATAATTTCGCCCGAGGAAAAGAAGATAATAGCCTATCATGAGGCGGGTCACGCCGTCGTAAGTTGGCTCTTAAAACACGTTGACCCCCTCATGAAGGTCTCCATCATCCCGAGGGGAAAGTCCCTGGGTGCCGCGTGGTATTTACACGAAGAGAGACAATTAAAGTCAATTACGGCCCTTACCGAAAGGATCTGTGCCGCTTTGGCCGGGCGCGCTGCCGAGGAGATTATATTCGGAGAGGTGTCCTCGGGTGCCCTGGATGATCTCGAGAAAGTCACTAAGGATGCGTACACGATGGTGGCATTTTATGGATTTAGTAAAAAGGTAGGCAACATCAGTTTCTATGACTCCAGTGGCACGCAAAACAGCGGGTTCCAGAAACCCTACAGCGAGGAAACCGGTAAACTCATCGATGAGGAAGTCCGTAAGCTGGTTGAGGGGGCTTATCAACGTACGAAAAATATTCTTCTTGTGAATAAGGATGCATTGATAAAAATTGGAGAATTACTTCTTCAAAAAGAGGTGATCTTTAAAGAAGACATTGAGAATATCATTGGAAAAAGACCCATCAACGGGGAAGTGATCACGAAGGTGAAGGAGGCAAATAACATTACCTAATCAGTATTTTTGAGAATGGATTCCATCAGTATAACTGATCTCACAAAGCTGAATAACCCCCCGGTTTGGGCCACGTGAAGGTTGGATGACCGGCATCATGGCTTGATCAGCCTGAAGTCACCAGCTTACTCAGATAACCCATCATGAGTCGCAAGTATTTATCCGTTTCAGCAAGCGCAAGCGCTTTCTGTGAATCGCTGGCTGCACCCCGGGCACGGAGACTGTTGACTTTAGCCCTGACGTTGGCACGGTAACTCTTATAATAGATGAAGAGCTGCCTTTCTTCAGCGGTCTTCATGGTGGGAAACAAGCCATTGTAGTAGCTGATGAATTGATCGGATAAATCCGGCCGGCCGAAAGCGTCGAGGTCCATACAAAGAAAAGCGACTTCATTAAGAACATCGATCTGCCGGTATTCATCGCTGAATTCAATGCAATCGAATATGACCGGGTCCGGTAGAAGAAAGATATTCCGGGCGTGAAGATCGCCGTGGCAATCGCGGAAAAGACCGGAGTTGAGCCTGGCGATCAATAGACCGCGATGGGCGTTTATAAAAATATCCGATTGTTCTACCGACCGTCGGATTAAATCATCAGCCAATGTCCCAGATCGCTCGCGCAGGAAATCTGCCTCCTCCAGCAAAGCATTGAATTTTTTCTGAACATCGAGATAATCCTTTTCAGAAATGATCACAGCCTGCCGGTGAAAGTCCGCTATTATCTTTGCCAGGGCCCGAATGTCCGATGCGGTTACCTTGTTCTTTCTCAACAAAACATCCATCTGTTTGGCTTGATCCAACTTCTTCATCCTGACTGCGTAATCAATGACACTTCCCTTTTCTCCTCCGATGCTAAAACTGCCATTGTTTTCTTTCACGGGAAGCACATCCAGATACCAATCAGGTGCCAGTCGCTTGTTAAGCTCAATCTCCCGTTCACAAAAGTATTTTCGCTTTTCAAGCGTGGAAAAATCCAGGAATGAATAGTACATGGGCTTTTTGATCTTGAATACAAAGGCCGTTCCGATGATAACCCACGAAATGTGAGTTTCAATCAGTTCACGCCGATTGGCAAATTCGGGAAACTTACCGTGGGCAATAAGTTGATTAACCTGGTCTGCTGTCATGGCCTGTTCGTAAATAGGGAAGCGCTTTCAGCAACATCGCTTCAATGTTATTGTCGGTAGAATGCAATACGAGGTGCTTTTCGGAAATCGGCTGCCATTGTTTCCTTATTTTCCTGTAAACACCAAAATCGGCGTCACTGTACGCCCTTGGATTGCTCAACCTCTTCTTGATAAGAGGTTGGCTCGCCTTCACTTCTATCAGAAAGGTTGGGCTTGATCCAGCAATTTCATCAAGGAACTTCTTCCTGATCGAAGCTTTGTAGAAAGTAGCGTCTAACACTATGTTCCTGGTTTCCTTCAGCGATTCCCTCAATTGCAAAAGCATTTCATCATAAACCTTCATTTTATCTTTTTCCTTGTACTGGCTTTGAGCAAACAGTTTCTTTCTCAGCCGGTCGCTGTTCAGATAAGTGGCGTTTATTCTCTTTGCCAAGAGGGAGGCGAAGTAACTCTTGCCAGAACCAGGAAGGCCGCAGACGATCACGATCATGCGTTTTTTGATATCATTTCCACTTTGCTCTTTTGGTTTGTTTCCGCCTGGAAAATCTTCAGCAGGGGTATCAGGCGCCAAGTAAAAATTTTGTAAACCATATCAATATGACAATTGTCAGGCATAGGTCAGATTGAAATCATGAGGACCCACCGATTATTTAATGAATTTGGCTGAGTTTGGTAAACCTTCAAAACATCAGTACAAAATTACTCATGGCCCGGTTCAGTGAAAATGCTCTTAAAGTTTTGCAACGCCGTTATTTATGCAAAAATACCCGCGGCAATTTCATTGAGACAGCGGATGATTTGTTTCGTCGTGTAGCAAAGGCGGTTGCAAAGGCAGAACTGGTGTGGAGTCCTCCATCCGAGGCAGTAAAATGGGAAGAGGCGTTTTACCACATCATGGATGACTTGCTTTTTCTTCCCAACTCTCCCACCTTGATGAATGCCGGCACTTCCTTGAGCCAGCTCAGCGCCTGTTTTGTCTTGCCGGTTGAGGATCACATGGAAAAGATCTTCAACGCGCTCAAGTGGGCAGCCCTGGTCCAGCAAAGCGGCGGCGGCACAGGGTTCAATTTTTCCAGCCTGCGGCCAAGGCATGATTTCGTGAATGGAACCGGGGGCTCCGCCTCCGGCCCTGTCTCCTTCATGAAGATATTTGATGCCGCTACCGAACATATAAAGCAGGGCGGAAAACGAAGGGGCGCTAATATGGGTATCCTGAATGTTGAGCACCCTGATATTGAAGAATTTATAGTTTGCAAACGCCCGGAAGGAGCCGTCCATAATTTTAATTTGTCGGTGGGTATCAGCGATGAATTTATGGAAGCCGTATCCAGCCATGGCCCGTGGAAACTTATTCATCCCAATACCAAGGCCGTGGTAAAGTCCATTCCTGCCAGGAACCTCTGGGATTCCATGGTTGAGAACGCCTGGCTGAGTGGAGATCCTGGCCTTGTCTTTCTCGATACGATCAACGCTCAAAATCCTACGCCACAATTGGGTAAGATGGAAGCAACCAATCCTTGCGGAGAAGTTCCTTTATTGCCCTTTGAGTCCTGCAACCTGGGCTCCATCAACTTTTCTCAATTTGTTCAGCGGGAAAAAAACAAAGAGCCGTTTATTAATTGGGAACAACTTGCGTCAACCGTTGCCGTGGCAACTCGTTTCCTGGATGATGTGATTGAAATAAATCATTACCTCACTCCGGAAATGGAGAGGATTGCTCTTGGCAATCGCAAAATAGGGCTCGGAATTATGGGGTGGGCGGATGGCCTTTGCAAACTTGAAGTCCCTTATGAATCGAATGAAGCCGTCCGGCTGGCGAAAAAAACGATGGAGTTCATTAATGACAGAAGCTTCCGGTCCTCGGTTGAATTGGCTTCGGCAAGAGGGGTTTTCAATAATTGGAACAAGAGCATTTACTTTCCTGGCACACCGGTTCGAAACGCCACCCGGACCAGCATAGCACCCACCGGCACCATTTCTATTATCGCCAATACTTCCCCCTCCATTGAACCCCTTTTTGCATTGGCCTATGAACGCAAACACGTACTTGAAGATGAAACGCTGCCCGAAATAAACCAGACCCTTTTGAACTATCTTGACCTTTACGGTTTGAATTCAACCAATGTGTTAGAGTGTATAAAAAGTACCGGAACGTTGGGCAGTAGCATTGTTCCATCCCATGTAAAAAATATATTCAAAACCGCACTGGAAATTAAACCAGCGTGGCATCTCAAACACCAGATTGCATTCCAGCAACACACGGATAATGCAGTCTCAAAGACGATTAATCTTCCTTCAGCTTCATCCATGAAAGATGTCGACGACATTTACACGGCTGCCTGGAAATCGAAGGTCAAGGGCATAACCATTTTCAGGGACCGGTCGAGAGCGACCCAGGTAATTCATCCAGGTATAAGAACAACCACGAAAGTCTGCAAGATTTGCATGGAGTGACCTCAAATAGAATTTCCACGTTCGAATATGAGATGAATCAGTAGCTGGACTGACTTTGATCATCACCGGGTTCCTCATTCCCCTTTAATTTGTGATTACTTTGACTGCTGAAAGGCGCGCAAGAAATGATGACAAGCATCAAAGAAACTGCCGGGATGAAACCACCGAAAATGGAGGGGATTTTGAAATTGACGAGGTCGGTTGCATTTTTGGGAATTGCTATAATCCTTTATCATTTCGTGGTCAGGACATGGATGCTGGATTGGGGTGCGCCGGAAAAAATACAAAAACTGAGTTTGCCGGGAGATAGCTTATCAAGGCTAGCACCCCATCATTCGCGGGCGGTTCTCATAAAAGCTTCGCCTGAACAGATATGGCCCTGGATCATGCAACTGGGCCAGGAGCGTGGCGGATTTTACAGTTACACATGGCTTGAAAATGTTTTTGCTGCCGACATGCATAACATCAATGCACTAACACCTTCGCTTCAAAAACCGCGAATCGAAGGAGATACCATTTGGCTGGCTACCCGCCGTCATTACCACGGCCAGGGATACGAGGTACTGGCGCTGGTAAACCCCATTCGGTCCTTTGTCATGGTTGATGGTTCGGATTATGAGCGGCTTAAAAAGAATCAGGATGCGTATGGCTTCTGGGCCATTTATCTCTATCCGGAAGACAGCGGATCCACCTGGCTCATCGCCAGATCCTGCTACGGTGGATCGCGGCCAGTCCATGACAAGGTCTTGCGCTATGTCTTTCTTGAAGTCCCTCATTTTATTATGGAGCAGAAAATGCTGCGAACCATTAGGAACCTCACCGAACAATAACCGATCGCCTGGTGCCAAATTCTATCAAAGATCTGGACCTTTCCCCTAAGCACGGAAAGCTTTATTGGAAAAATTGCCACCGCGAATGGCGGGAGGAATTTATTTACTTCTTGCTGGTGGACCGCTTTCACGATAATCTGGTCCGGAAATCAAAAAATACGAAAGAAAAACACAGCGGTTTTGGAAAAGGCGACGAACTAAAGACTTCTTGTGGAGGGACTCTTCGCGGGATTATGCATCATCTTGACTATATAAAGGATCTGGGGTGTACTGCGTTGTGGCTTAGTCCTGTATTTGAAAATGATCCCGCATCCTATCATGGATATGCCATCCAGAACTATCTCGAAATAGACAAACGATTTGGAACTAAAGAAGATCTGGAGGAGCTTGTAGATGCATCGCATGCGCTCGATATGCGTGTCTTCTTAGACATCGTGCTTCACCATTCTTCCGACAGTTGGAGCTACCCGGAGGATAAGGAATACTACTATTATGAGGGCGCCGTCTTCCCTTTTGGTCACTGGCGCAATAAGGACCGCCCGGTTCCCATTGAACTTCGCAATCCGGACTTATATTGGAGAAAAGGTCAAATACGGAATTATGATAGTTATCCTGAGACAAGGGACGGGGATTTCAACAGTTCAAAGACATTCAAAAACGATGACTCTCCTGAAGCCCTTTACGTTCAGGAAATTCTCACTAAGATCCATTGCTACTGGATACGCGAAACGGATATCGACGGATTCCGGCTTGACGCAGTAAAGCATATGGGCGAAGAAACGATCAGCCGGTTTTGCTCCCACATTCGCGAGTACGCCTACAAATTGGGCAAACGTAATTTTTTTCTTTTCGGTGAATTAGTCGGCCCGGACCAAATGTATGATCGATACATCGGGCCAAAGACTTCAACACTGGTCGGCGACAAAGCAATTTACTACGGACTGAATTCTGTGCTCGATTTTCCACTGTACCATGTTCTAGCCGATGTGATAAAGGGAAAATCCACACCCGAGAAATTGATCGAGCGTTATGAATCACTACGGGTAAATGCAATGCACCGGGGAGAGTTTGGAGAGTTTCTTGTAACCTTTATTGATAATCACGACCAAGTCGGTCAAACTATCAAAAGTAGATTTGGCTTTGAGGCAACGCAAAACCAGATCATCGCCGGAATCGGTTTTTTGCTTTGCGCCCTGGGCACACCGTGCATCTATTATGGCACTGAGCAGGGTTTTGATGGGTCCGGGGAAGGAGACTGGAACGTTAGGGAAGCCATGTTCAGTCTGACGGACCCCGCTCTTGACACGCTTGACAAAATGAACCGTATTTACCGGGAGATTTCCGTACTGGCAAATTTACGGCAGAACAGCGCCGTGTTAAAATTTGGCAGGATGTATATGCGCGAGAGTTCCGATGATGGTAAAAATTTTCATTTGCCCCTGTATGAAGGGTGCCTGATTGCTTTCTCAAGAGTACTTTATGATGAAGAGATCGTGGTGGCCTACAACAGTTCCCTTACCCTGGATG
Organism: Cyclobacteriaceae bacterium; assembly: GCA_041484175.1. Taxonomy (GTDB): domain Bacteria; phylum Bacteroidota; class Bacteroidia; order Cytophagales; family Cyclobacteriaceae; genus ELB16-189. The sequence continues at coordinate 8,720 of JBGPGZ010000076.1, forward strand.
ATGAAGAGTATATCCAAGTAGATTCACATATCAACCATGAGGGTGGTTTGTTTAGGTTTATTTACGGGCAGATCGGCAAACTTCATGTGTTAATGTCGGAAGATGGCCCCCGTCACTTTATCAGACTAAACCTCGCGCCCACGCAGTTTGTAATTCTAAGTAACAAGGACGCCGGATGATAAACAAAAAGAAAAAAGGAGCAGAATTATAAGCATCCTGAAACCGGTTTTTGCGAAGGCTTTTTTCCGAAGCCCCGATTATTGGTTTGCCAATAATGATAGGGTCATATGATTGGCTATGCTCCTGACTTTTATCAATACCTTCACCTGACACCCGTCATAGATTAAGTTGAATAGTCATAATAAGTTTACCTGTATGAGCAAGGGCGCAGCCATAGCAAACGCAGGTAAAATTGGTCTGAAGAAAGGAATCCTGGAGGCGGGAATGAAGCAGCATCAGGCGGTTATCGAAGATTTCCGAAAAAGGATCAAGGACATGACGGCCAATGAGGGGAATGTCAACGAAGAAGAGTACGATTCCCATCAGCAATCTTTCAAAGCTGAAACCACAGCGGAAGTCAGTCTGTTGGCGGACCAGCTTCAAGTGGCCAACCACGAATTGGAAGAGCTCATGCGGATTCAGTCTTATACCGATGAAATTCACGACTGTGTGGAATATGGAACCGTTGTCAGGACTGATAAGGAAACGTTTTTTGTTTCAGCAGGGATTGAGAGGTTTTATGTGGATCAATTGCCTGTCTTCGGATTATCGGTGCGCAGCCCCATCTATAAAGTCATGAAAGGAAAAAAAGTCGGAGATTCTTTCAGTCATGCGGGCATTGCCTATCGAATTGAGGAAATTTTCTGAATGTAAAATCATCATACTTTCTTTTCAATACGATCCAATGAAATGAAATCGTATAGAGGGTTTACCACTGAATTGAATGAAGCAGAAGCCATTAGCCGCATCCATTCCAAATCGCATTCAGTGGAGACCGTTGCCGACCTGGACCCTCTGATGAAATGTATTGGTGATGCCAAAATCGTCATGCTGGGCGAGGCATCCCATGGAACCCATGAATATTACACATGGCGCACGCTAATTTCCCAGCGACTTATTGTTGAAAAAGGATTTAAATTCATTGCTGTTGAGGGCGACTGGCCGGATTGTTACCGCCTCAACCGTTACGTCAAGAATTACTCGGATTCAGGGAAAAGTGCGCTAGAGGTGTTGCATGCCTTTAACCGCTGGCCCACCTGGATGTGGGCCAATTGGGAAATTGTCGCATTGTCCGAATGGCTCTACGATCACAATAAAGGGTACCCGGTAAACAAAAAAGCCGGCCTCTATGGCTTAGACGTTTACAGTTTGTGGGAGTCCATGGAGGCAATCATAGCCTATTTAAAAAATGTTGATCCGGCCGCTTTGAAGGTTGCAGAAAAAGCATTCGAATGTTTTGAGCCCTACCGGGAGGATGAGGGCGGCTCCTATGCTCGAGCCACCCAGATGGTGCCGGACGTATGCACGACAGAAGTCATGAATCTTCTGAGAGAAATACAACGAAAATATCCTCAATATAATACAGACTACGAGAACGTCTTCAGCGCGCGACAGAATGCAATGGTTGCGGTAAATGCCGAGAAATATTATCGCACTATGTTCCAAGGCGGCCCTCATTCCTGGAATATCCGCGACCATCACATGATGGAGACACTCGACAAACTCCTCGAGTTCCATGGAAAGCATGCAAAGGCAATCGTTTGGGCGCATAACACGCACGTGGGTGATGCACGGGCGACAGACATGACCAGCGAAGGTATGTACAACATCGGTGAGTTGGCCAGGTTGCGGCTCCATGAGAAGGGTGTCGCATTAGTGGGATTTGGTTCCTATCAAGGCAGTGTCATTGCCGGATCGCGGTGGGGGGGAGAAATGCAGCAAATGAGAGTGCCCCCAGCTTTGAACGGAAGCTGGGAAGACATCTTGCACCAATCCGATGTACAAAACAATCTCTTGATCATGAGCGATTTCTTGGACGATACCTTTATGGAAAGTCATATCGGGCATTGTGCCATCGGCGTTGTTTACAACCCATCTCTTGAAAGATATGGCAATTACGTACCCAGCATTTTACCCTTGCGGTATGATGCTTTCATGTTCTTCGATACTACCAAGGCATTACATCCACTGCACATATTGCCGGATGGGCATCAAACCCCTGAGACGTACCCTTTTGGCGTTTGAACGAGGATGACCGTATGATTAACCAAGTAATGAAACATGGACGCGAGAGAAAACAAATACAAGGAGTTGGTGGTAAGAAGCCCTGCGTTTCGCGCCAATGAAAGCATTCCACAAAAATATACGTGCGAGGGCAATGATATCAATCCGCCACTGGATATCGATGGTATTCCTGATGCCGTCAAGAGCCTTGCGCTAATCGTTGACGATCCGGATGCCCCGGGCCGTACCTGGTTACACTGGACAGTTTGGAACATTCCCGTTACGCATCAAATCCAAGAAGGCAAAATTCCCGGAGAGCAAGGCTTAAATGACTTTGGGAACTGTAGCTATGGAGGGCCATGCCCCCCAATCGGAACGCATCGCTATTTTTTTAAGGTCTATGGATTGGACGTAGTCCTGGATTTACAGGAAGGTGCCTCCCTGCAAGCCCCTAAAGAAGCGATGGGGGGTCACATCCTTGCGTACGGCGCATTGATTGGGCTGTACAAAAAAACGAAACGCTGATCCGATATAGGTATAAGAATGGACTGAGTCAACTTAAATTCTCAACACACCATGAAAAACGCTAGCATGTACTTCCACTTTTTCTTCTCTGCATTTGTTTTAGTCTCCTTCAGCGCAATGGCCCAGAATGAGGAGGGACTTCCCAAAAGGGCAAATACCATGGCCATCGGGTATGGAATAGGCCAATATCAAAACGATTTTGGATTGAATTTGAATATCACGAGTCCCTATGCGATAAAAGACCGTTTCGCACTAAGGACCTCAGGTGGAATCCAATGGTTCGAATACTATGATCAGAAAACGGGGCGGATGGAATGGAGTCTCTATAATGCCTTTAAGCTCGGAGTGGTGGGCGTTGGAGGTACCATCGGTCATAATATTCGCTTATACGGCGAGGGGGGCGCAGTCATGATTTTACCGAACAAAGTGTTCTCAGGCGAGAATATGGCGTGGGGGGGCTATGGCCATTTTGGTTTTGAATTTCTAATGACAAGAGGAACACGGACATGTGTGACTTACTATGTCGAGCTAGGCGGAATAGGAAAGGCTTCACGCGCCGAGAAACTTCCTGAAAGCCCTATTTATTCCAATGGTTTTACCGCGGCGGCTGGCGTCCGGTTCCATATTTTTTAACATGACAGGAATCACACGCTTTGTTTTTCCCGAGGCCGTTTAAGCAGGGTGAATTCGTTTTGTGCTTTAATCTTTAAGGAAAAATCAGTAAGTACATTCATATAGTTCATAAATGCTTCATACGGTGAAGGGTACGGACTAAAATAATTGTGTATGTTTTGGTCATCGCCGCGTTTCGTGGACATATAATAAAAATGATCGCTGGTCTGCAAATTTCGCCACGTGTTTAATAATACCGGCTGATTAATTTGTTCGATGTCTCCTTTCATCTTAGCAAGTGTCTCAAATGCATCCCGCTGCATGTCGTTGCCAAGCCAGGCAGAAAGGTCCCGTTCCTCATCCGCCCAGGAAATACAATCAGGCACGCTGATAGTCTCTGCCGCCGGGATAAGATCAATCGCTTCTGATGGGGTTA
>JBGPGZ010000077.1:0-12459 GCA_041484175.1 Cyclobacteriaceae bacterium
AAATGAATTTGAGCGTCACCTTTTTCAATGGGAGAAGAAACATTTAGCGCGATTTTCGCCCGTTACCTTTTTTTGGAACTACCACTCCATTTTGTGCCTCATTGGTCCGGAGGGAAAAAGAATTAAGAGGATCATGTCGTTTGCTGGATTGAAACTCAGATTCAGATCTCATTTTCCCCGATTATATTCTTTCTACCGCAAAAGAATAAGGAACCTATTCTTTCGTGAATGAATTCGCCCAGGGAAGTTCTGAAAGCCAGGCCGTGGAAGGGGAACCACCCACCCATTCGAATCTTAGCCATTAGGCTTCAGGCATTGGGTGACACGGTTATCACACTTCCGTGGCTTTCTAGTTTGAGGGCCCAATTTCCCCTTGCCAAAATTGATTTTGTTGTCCTTGAGAAAAATGCGGACTTGCCGCGGAACCTGCAACTATTTGATCGGGTGTATGGATTGAAAGGGGCCACTGCAAGACTGCAGTTTCTTTATGCCAATCTGCTTTTGCCGTCATTATTTTTCAATCGCTATGACGTGGTCATCGACCTGCAACGAAATAACATCACCCGTTGGGTACGATTTTGGTTGTTTCCAAAGGCCTGGAGCGAAATTGAACGATTCTCCAGGAGCCTGGCAGGGGAAAAATTCAAGGCCGGAATTGAAGCAATTGGATTTAAGAATATCGGAGTCCCTGCAGCACTGAAAATCAAGGAGGATCACGGCATCCGGATATTGCAGGATGCTGGTTGGAATGGAAAAGACAAACTTATTGTAATCAACCCGGCAGGTGCCTTCGGCACCCGTAACTGGCCGCTGGAAAACTACATCGACTTTGCCAACATCTGGATAAAAGAAGTTGAGTCTGATTCAATGTTTTTATTTTTGGGAATCGGATCAATGATGGAAAAAGCAGCGGCTATTTCGACAATGCTCGGCAAGGGGAGGACCATCAATCTGATTGGTCGGTTGACCACATCAGAGTCATTTTCTGTCATCCGTCATGCTTACTTGGTACTGACGGAAGACAGTGGTCTGATGCATATGGCCTGGGTGCAACGAGTCCCGACTCTCGCACTCCTGGGCTCTTCGCCAAGCTATTGGTCTGCACCAATGGGAGCCTGGACAAAATGTTTGAATTCCTCCGACCTTCCGTGCGGTAATTGTTGCTCGATCGTTTGTCGATTTGGGGATGTACGGTGCATGACCCGGTATAAACCTGTGCAAGTATTGGAAGAAGCACAAAAACTCCTTAAGTCATTGGGCGTATGAAAAAGAGGGTAGCTATATGGTTGTATGGAGGTATCGGTACGGGTAATTTTTCGCAAGGTCAGCCTGTTTTAGAGAAATTAATTCGGGAATTGTGCACCGAGTTTGAGATTGTCGTTTATTCTCAATCTCTCGTTAATGAGGATTACGCCCCGAAGGACTTCCGGATAAGGTCCGCTTCCAGGGACGTCAGGAACGGCACCCTGAGATGGTTTCTTCTGGTTAAGTACTTCCTGATGGACCATTACCAGAGGGGTTTTTCGCTGATGTGCGCTTTCTGGGGTTTTCCGGCAGGATTCTTGACGACACTTATTGCAAAAGCCCTCTTCCTGCCGAGCTTGGTCAACCTTCAAGGGGGGGATTCCGTTGGAATTGCTTCCTTGAATTATGGCGTTATGCTTCGCCCTGGATCCAGGAGATTGGCGCTATGGACTTACCAACACGCAACAGCGCTTACGGTACTTACTTATTTTCAAAAAAACTCAATCAGGGGTTATGGTGTATCGCGGCCAGTCCGCATTATTCCCCTTGGTGCTGATCCCTCCCTTTTTAAACTTTCATTGAATCGGAAAAACCAAGGCGAACCTTGTAAGTTTATTCATGTATCCAATCACAATGCTATCAAGGACCCAATGACCCTATTAAAGGCCTTTGCATTGATTTGCGAAAAGAAGGAGGCCAGACTGAGGATCATCGGTGGCGAATATGGGGAAAGCACGGCTAAACAACTTTGCAGGGAACTTGGCATGGAAGAGAAAGTTGACTTTTATGGACCGGCTGTTTACAGTGCCATGCCGGAACATTACGCCTGGGCGGATTTGATGTTGCACACCTCTCTATACGAAGGTCAGGGGATTGTGATAGCAGAGGCAGCAATGTGTGGCGTGCTGATTGCAGGAACATCGGTAGGTCTGATTTCTGATTTGGGTGACCGGGGCGCGGTGGTTGTACCGCCAGGGGATTTCCGGCTATTGGCAGAAAAGGTTTTGGAAACGATAGAAAATCCCGCCCTCGGCGATGAAAAGAAAAGAATGGCGTTGACATGGGCCAGGCAGCACGACTTTTTTTGGACGGTAGACCAATACAAAAAAACATTCAATGAGATTGCGTAGGGCCAGGACGGTAAATGGCAGGGTCAGGATTGCTTTTTTGGGTGCGGGAGTAGGTCTTCACAGTGAGGGGAGCGATCGTCAGGGCCTGCCTATGCTCCTTGCCCTCCTCACAAGACTCGCCGTTGACTTCGATCTTGTACTTTATTCACTTATTCGCGTAAACGCAAGCAGTGTGCCAAAAGGAATAAGGCTTAGACAAATTACAAGTCTGAAGCTTCCATCCCATGTAAAATATATGTTGCTGGTCATCACTTTTGTGTTTGATCATCTCCGGAGACCCTTTGCCATCATCAATGCAATATCAGCCTTTCCGGCTGGAAGAATTGCCGTCATCCTGGGTGCGGTATTTCGCAGGCCGGCTATAGTCCACCTTATTGGATCCGAAACAGTGATGATACCGGATATAGGATATGGCGATTTACTCAAACCGCGGCTAAGGAAGATTGTTGGGTGGGTGTGCAAAAAGGCAGACGTTCTGATCGTCCAGACAGAATATCAAAGGAAACTGACGGAAGGAAATCTCCAACTCGGCAGGGAAATAACCTTGCTTTCGCAAAGAGTTGAAGTGACAATGTTTCCCTTCCGTGAGCGGTCAATATCCTTTCCCGTTAAGTTCCTTCATGTGGCCTCCTTCCAACCGGTGAAAGATCAGGAAACGTTGTTTCGGGCGTTTGCCAAAATAGGACGGCAAGTGGAGTGCCGATTAACCGTGGTGGGAGAAGGATTTAATGACACTGCGGTACAACAAATGCTTATCGATTTGGAAATTGAAAATAAAGTGAAATGTGTAGGGTTGGTGAAACACGACGAAATTTGGCATCATTTTCAGGATGCGGACATTTTGCTGCATTCGTCCCGATATGAATCTTTGTGTGGAGCGGTTATGGAAGCGATGGCCAGTGGAGTACCCGTATGCGGAACCGCAGTGGGAATTTTGGCCGACCTGGGGGATCCGTTTGCTATGATCGCTTCCCCTCATGACCCGGATGAATTGGCCAACTGTTCCCTGGCATTAATCCGCGATGCCGAACGGTATCACCGGCAACAAAGGCTTGCCCGTGACTATGTTATGAACCATGACGCGGCTTCGGCAGCGAAAAACTACAAGGACCTTTTTATGAATTGGATAAAATGAATCGCAGAAAGAGTTCAGGCGGGAGAATTTTCTCGTATGACTTCTTGAATTCTACCCTTTTGCAGTTGGAAGACTTTATCAAAAAATTGCAGGGAAGATTTGCGGTGGGTAACCATAATAAGCGTTTTGCCTTGATTCGAAATGACCTTCAGCGCCTCAAGAACTTCAGCTTCCGTCACGGCATCCACCTGGCTGGTCGCTTCATCCAATAGCAGAACGTCGGCGTCGCTGTAAAATGCCCTGGCAATGGCAATGCGCTGCCGCTGGCCGCCTGAAAGCTTTATACCCTGCTCGCCAAATCGTGTCATTAATCCATCGGGTAGCAGACTAAGCCATGGTCCCAGGTCCAGAAGATGAAGTAACTCATTTATTCTCTCCCTGTTTGCCTTGTCCGGATCGATACCGAACGCAATGTTTTCAATGAGTGATCCATCCATGATCACAGGTTGCTGCGGAACATAGGCCAGGTGCCTCCTCCAGCCATTGGTCAGACGATGCTCCAGCGGATTATTATCGACAAGAATTTCACCTTGGGTTTCTTGCAGGAACCGCATGATGATCAGTAACAAGGTTGTTTTTCCGCATCCAGACGGGCCTGTCAGCGCAATTCTCTGTCCTTTTGCGATCGCCACGTTTACATTCTGAAAGATTTGGGGCTTTTGAGGATAGCCAAAAGAAATGTTTTTGAGTTCCAGGGTCTTGTTGAAACCAACAGGAAGCGAATAGCCACTTTCCTCGTCCTGTGTATTCATATTCATCAATCCGGCCAACACATACTCGTTGCTTTTGATCTGCAGAAAAGCAATAAAGATCCTGTTAAAGGAGGGGACTGCCCGGAAACCCGAGGCGGTGTAAAGCCCCAGCAGCATCACCGTAGCATCAGGTGGAATTTGGGCCACCACGGCATAAAGAATCAAAAGACATAGTCCCAAGGCAGCCGTTGTTTCAAAAAGCCGGAAGGAGTTTGCTTGAAGGGTTGTTTGCAAAACCTGGGACTGGTGGAGATCATTGATGAGCCGCTGAATCTTCTTAATAAAGTATTCCCTTTTTTGATAAAGATTAACCTCAATGAAATTCCCGAAAAGGCGGAGTACCTGATGTATCAAGCCGGGATAGTTGGTTTTCAGGGAGTGATTAATTGCGCTTAGCCTCTTTTTAATGATGTTATAAAAGAAAATCGCCGGCAAGATGATGGTCATCAGAAAGAAAACAGAACGCCAATCGTAAATCATCAATGTGATCAACATCATTATCAGTATAAGCCCTTCGGTGAGCAAGGTCGTGAGGGCCAGCAAAATATTATTGGCAAAAGAAATCGGAAGGTGTGTGATTTTCAGCTGTTCAACGGAGGATTGGAGATCGTGATAGTCACGGTAATCGAGATTGATAAAATGGTCGATTGCTTTTTGAGAGAGGGATGCGGCCACGTCGAATGCATAGCGTGCCCTAAGTCTGGTGATCACTGCGTTTATTCCGTGTTTTATCAGAAAGAAGAGTGCGACTGCGCCAACCCAGGCCAGCGCGAAGAACTGTACATTCCGAAAGGAAAGGCCGTCAAATATGTTGAGCAAAAGGGCGTTCTCCCTGATGCTTTCCGGACGAACGATTAGCAGGGCCATGGGAGCAAAAGAGGCCACCGAAAGGACGTCCAGTAAAGATTGAAGTAAAAGCAAGGGAATAAGAAACAGACCTTTCCTGCGGTACTTTGCACCCAGCAGTGTGAGCGATGGCCTCAGGATCAGGTTAAAGAAATTCATTTGCCTTTAATTCGTATCCATGGGAAAGGTGACAAGGGTAATTGCCTTATTCTTCTTTGAAAGCGAGAGGACAAGGAACTCGGGTTGTATAGCAGCGAGAAATTGAAATCTGTCAGCGCCTTTAAACTGTGGTGAAAGTAGTTGTCGGCCATTTGGGGAAAACCAAGCGATTTGAAATACTCGGAACTTCGCTTTCGGGCCGCCTCAGATTCCTGAGTTGATCTGTAAAAAGGACTGTCGAGAATATGGATTTCCCCGTCCACAGATTTGAGGTCCAGGAGCCTTTGGATCAGTAGTTTCAGATCCGGGAAATATTGAACACTGCTGGCCAGAATAATAATGTCAAAGACGGACCGTGGCAGTACCGGCTCCCAAACGCTCCCGTAAACAAAGGAAAGCCTGTTCTGATCAGAGAATAGACTGGCCGCTTGTTTTAATTCGAATTCGTTGAGATCCACTCCACAGATCTCAGCAGGTAGTTTTTGCGCCAGGCGATTTGACAGCCACCCGTTACCACACCCTACTTCAAGGATTTTTTTGACCGTATTCTTGTTAACCAGATAAAGGGCGAGCGAGTCCATCGATTTCTTGCGAACCATCCACTCGGATTGCAACGGGTGATTGAATGGAATTTCAGGCAGGATTTTTATCAGAGGCTCCGCATACAGGCGATTTTCTTTTGCTCTCATCTCAAGATAAAGCTTTTCAAACCGGCTCGGCCGACCCAGATTTTTCTGATAATAGAGGTTGTTCTCAATGTAAAGGTTCTCATTTTGCATTAATGCTTCCCTTATCAACATGTTTGCGGAAAGATATCTTATCCCCAGAGAATTTCTTTGTGGAAAGATAACAAAAACCGTCGTGTTGAGAGCCTGGATGACGTGAAAGGAATACGATGAACTTGACCAGTTGGTCGAGCATTTAATCCAGGTGGGGTGATAGTTTAATTCTTGCCAACATAGTTCGATCGAAGAAACTCAAAGAAATGAATATGGTAAAGATATGAAATTGGCTCCTTTGCTTCCTTTGAATTCAACGCCTTGGCGATGAGCAACATGTGGCTTCCTAATTCAAGGTTCTGGACGATCTCCATTTCTTTGTACGATGCGGCAAAATCGGGAACGGGAAATCCGAATAACTCACTGTCAGAGATTCCAAATGGCAATTTATCGATGGATGAAAGAGCACTGCTGTGGTGGCCACCTAAAAAATAAATGTCATTAATGTCGGCGGAATCAGTGTCTGAAATGACCAATCTGCGCGCCTGGAGGATTTTTGCAAGCGTCGTGTTCGTAGTTCTAAGTCCGAGAATGTACAGGTTACTTTCTTTCACAAAGCATTGAAAATCCATTGGAAAGATATTGTAATGTTCTTTGTCCCTGAATGAGGCGGCGATAACCTTTCTTGGGTAGGAGTACATTGCCCCGTAAATCTTGTCTTCCAATAAGGTGTTCTTGTTCCTGAAATAAGTTCTTATCAGCAATTGGTGAAAGGAATTTGTCTGAAAACATTTCGCCTGCTCTATCAGGAAGATCACAACCCAATTGTTGCCCTCTTCTATTTTCATCTTCAAGCGGATGGCAAGTTCAGCACTGACCTGCGTTCCGGTCAGGACAAGAACCTGGGCGGGCTCCGTACTAAATTGACTTAATTCGTTCGGGGTCATCCATACAGCCATGAGGAAAGGTCTATGACAAACGATGCAATGTTTTTCACTTATATCCATTGAATCACGACCCTGTTTTAGAAGAACTTTTTCTTTGATTTGATTAAAAGAGATTCTTACGGCAGGAAAAAGTTTTTGATCTTTGAAGAGAACTTTCCTGAGGAATGATTTGAGGAACGATATCATTTTTTTGAAAATATGATCACCGCAAAGGCCGAAAGTCCAAGAGGCCGGAATGACTTGATGTCAAAATGCCGATGAGAGGCTTTTTGGATTGATTTAATTGAATGAAGATAGGTTTCATGGTAAACGCCCTTATACTGATTAAGAATTGTCGACTGCCCTCTGAGAAACATGCGAAGGACGGACAGGGTGGAATACTTTTTGAAAATGATATGTAGCCGGGGGTCTAAGATCGTTGCGACAAGGTGACTCTGCGGGTCGCAGACCCTCGCGATGTTCTGAAAGAAAGTATCAATGTCCTTTATGCTATTTAAGACGGCAAAATTTGCCAAAACACCCTGCATTTTTTCAGACATTGGCAAGCTATCAGAAGACCACCGGGAAATGTTGGTATTATTGTCGACAAACACGGGGCTTTTAATGTTCAATGAAGATGTTGCATTCCTTGCAATCCCCCTCATCTTAACGGATGGCTCCAGGAAAAAGACACGGTAATGCGGAAGCAACCACGGTAAATCCAGGCCGGTACCCCCACCAAAATCCAAAACGTTCCCTTCCCTTACGTACTCTTTAAATATCCCGCTTACTGTTTCGCGAACCGTTTTATCCGATTCAGTCATATGACTGTTGTATTCCTCAGCGATTGCATTATAAAAGGAATTGACCGACTCTGTTTTCATGGCAGAGGTCATTGTATCGCGCATTTCTTAAATGTAACAATGATGTGATCGCCCCATTGAGAGAATGGGAAATAATCCTTTACTGCCAAATCAATCTTCCTCAAGGCACGATGAAGACGCGGATAATGCTGATAAAACCTGGTCGCTGAGGGGGGTGCTGAAAGAACACCTAGCCCTTCGCACCTAACCAATTCAAATGATTTGCCCAACGCCCTCCCGACCTCCGCAAGTGAATGATAATACGTTTCAAAATACTCGCCCTCCATATGTGCCAGCGACCCCCCTTTGCGAAATCGCCGGGTAGCCTCCCTCCATTTCCCCTTAAACAACCACAACAATTCCCATGGACAAAACGGAGGCATGACCACCCATGTAACATAAGCTCCCGGATTAAGGACAGTGGCAAAGTGCTGCGTCACCTTCGACAAATCCTGGATACAATTCAAGCCTCCAAAATTAGAAAAGACATAGTCGAAATGAGACTCCTCAAGGCGGTTCAGGCGCTCAAAGGAAATCTGCTGACAAGAAACCCTGCGTGTCGGAGATTCAATAATCTTCTTTTCTATTTGGTGAACCATTTCCACAGAGAGGTCGGTGGCATGGACAGTGCACCCCATTTGCGCAAAGTAAAATGCATCAAGGCCCGTCCCGGCGTTCAGTTCTAAGAGGTGATTTCCGGGTTTGAGAAAACGCTCAACATGACTATAAATTTGTCTTCTCCAGGCTTGCAAGATCGGATTGACAGCATCATCTTCGTCAAAATGGGCAGCTTGTTTACTGAAGGCCCTGTTTACCGATGACGATTGATTCGCCGACACAGGGTTCTTAGTGAGCGACATTCTGCGGATTAAACATACTAAGTTGAATCGCGCGTAAAGCGGTAAGCGGTGCGTGATAAAGCATAGAAGCAAAAGTCTTCAGGTTGATCAGTTTCGGCATGGTGGGTTTCGTTAAGATTCCTCTAACGAGTTCAATCCCGCGCTGAATCCGGTAACGCCCGTGGACATAGCGATGAAGAACTCTATAAAAGTCAGGGGGGTAACTCCCACGGAACATCATTGCCAGATCATCGGAATCCGTCCAGTTTTTCTTTTCCTTTAGCGTTTCTTTCACCATTTCGTAAAACTTTGTTCCTGGCAAAGGATATGAGACGGAAATTCCGATTTCATCCGGCATCAGTCTCAGTACCATTTGCAAGGTTGCGTCAATATCTTCTTTTGTTTCCCCGAGGTAGCCAAATTGGAGAAAGAATGCCGTTCTGATCCCCTTTTCTTTCAGCATGACTCGCGCCTCGTCAATTTGCTCTACTGTTGTACCCTTATCCATGGCATCGAGGATCTTTTGCGAACCCGACTCGGCACCCACCCAAACTGTTTCAGCGCCTGATTGCGCCAGGGCATCGATCGTGTCCTCCTGCAGGAGGAGGTCAACCCGTGATTGGATCTTATACCGGAAGGACCGTGTGTTTCTCTTTACCAAGGCATTGAATTCCTGAACCCATCCGGGCTTCAATCCGAAAATATCATCGCACATCCAGAAATGGTCAGGATGATAGAGGTCTAAAAGCAGTTCAATCTCCCGTACCACATGTCCGGGGGATCGGGAATTATAACGGTTGCCATAAATCGGCTTTGCACACCAATTGCATTTGAACGGGCAGCCCCGCGTGGTTGCCAGGTTTAATGAAAAGTACCCGTGATGGGTATTCCAGATTTTGCGATAAGCATCGATGTCCACCAAATCCCACGCTGGCAAAGGAAGAGCGTCAAGATCTCGCATGACGGGACGTGGTGAGGTCAACACGGTTTTATCCTCCACCTTCAATACCAGTCCCGGGATCCTGGAGGCGTCCCCTTTGTTTTCCAGGCAGAATAAAAGTTCTTTCAGGGTTTCCTCTCCTTCGCCCTTGATGACATAATCGGCTCCGTTGTAAAAATACTTTTCATAATGGTCCGCGGCATCTGAACTATTGATGATGACCGTGCAGTTCATTTTTTTTGCTTGTTTGGCCATGACAAAGGCCGCCTCGCGCATGACAGTGAGACACATTTTGGTGAGGTAATTAAACCCGTCATCATAAATCACCAGGTAACGCGGTCGCTCGTGCGCCAATACAGGTATTATTTCTTCGGGCGACTTCTTCAGTCCCGCATCATGCAAGGCTACCGAAAAGCCTTGTTCGCGAATAACCGCTGCAGCGAGGATGGTACCCAACGGGGGATACGGTTGTTTGAAACGCCATTGCTTTGCGTCGAGCTTGTAGAAATAAGAATGGGTAAACAGGATATCAGCCATGGGTCCATTGCAAACTGTGACGGTCGGCAAATTCCTCCAATTTCTGCTGGTAACGATCCATCACCTTGCGTTGAAAGTTATCCGGGTGATTTTTGGAAACGTATCCTTTGCTTTTGAAGGCAATTGCAAAATCCTCGGGAGATAACTTTCTTTCATAACGTCTCCTCCACCGGCGTTGTGTAAGTCTCATGAACTTTTCTTCGAACCAACAGCCGACGCTGGAATCCAGCATGTTTTCCAGGGACCGCTTTAGCCAACCATGTGCGTCATGCCCTGGACCACCTTTCATCATTTTCTGCGATGCATGCGGAAGTATTTGACGGACCCAGCCATTGGAACGCACAAATCGGCGATAGAGTTCCGATCCATGGATTGGCATAAGTGTCGACAGTTCAGTTGCTGTAAAGAGGTTCTTTTCTTCGATTTCAAGATGTTCCTCATCAATGAAATAATTTACGCAAAAGAACTTGTGAGAATTGAACAGAAAGACCCTTTTGAAAAGCACCAGCAATGTCCTTGCCACCCAGAGGCGGCTGGGCGCTGTGATGATAAAGAAATCGATATCCGTTTGTTCGTCGGCATAATGTTTGGAAAGAGACCCGGAAATCATGACAGCCCGGACAAAAGGAAATTGATAAATCAACCGACCTCTGCGCTCGGCAATTCTCATTTGCTCTTCCGCCTTTTTGTTTCCGGAAATTCTGCGTCTAATCAGGTCGTGGTTAGGTCGAAGGCTAAAGAATTCACCCGACTGAAAAAGAAATTTTGCCTCCGTTAGCTGTTGCAGTTCATGGGCCACTTCTGCTTTTGTCACATGATTTGTTTGCAAGTTGCAATAGACCTCATCTTGTTTAAGCGGATAGTTAAAAAGATCAAAATAAAGCAAGGCCTTGACAATGCTTTGAGACAGTACCGTCAAATGATTTGGCTCACGCATTCGGGGTGGTTTTAACGGGCATGTAAGTCCACTTTACATCATGAAAGATAAGGAGGGAATTGAATAGAGAGAAAAACACAATCCCTTTTTGTAATTCAAAGGGAGTTTCGGTAAGGCAAATCAATGCAAAAACCGCCAAAAACGCCAGATAAAAAAAATCTTTGCTTTGATAGGCCCAATAAGCGGGCAAAGCAAAGCATCCCAGCAGGACAATGAGTCCGATGAATCCCAATCGCAATAAAGTGTCCAAAAATTGATTATGTGGATCGTAGGAGCCGATGCTGTTGGTAATCGCATACTTCTTTCCTGTTGTTCTCATCACTTTTTCCACATCACCGGTCCCGGCCCCCCATACCAGGTTGACGTCGTGAAGCGATTTTAACCCCAACCACCAGAGTGATGCGCGAATCGTTGTACTCAAAACATAAGGTTGCGATGAGGGAATTTCGTACGAACTGGTTGCTATTTCCTGAAAGAAGCGGTACCGGCTGACTGGGTTAATGAAAACCAACAAGACAAAGGAGCCGACAACCGCGCAAGATGTGACAAATCGTTGAATACGGCCTTGATTTTTGACGAAGAAGAATGCTCCTACGGCCGAGAGAGACAAGAATCCGATTGTGACGATGCGGGAAGACAAACAAATGATGAACACTCCCAGGTAAAAGACCAGTGCGAGAAGGCCTAGTTGCTTCCCCTTTGAAAAAGAAAAGAAGCCTCCATGAAGGAGCTTATACAAAAGCAAAAGGCAAAATGCCAAATACAAGGAAAAGTAGGTAGGATGAATCCCAATTCCCGAAGCCAATTCCTCGTACGAAAAAGAAATCCAAGCTGTTGAGACATGGGGATTCCAATTCCAGAACTGAGAATTCATGAAATGGGAAATGGGGCTTCCGTTCGACAACCGGTCGCCGGAAGAAAGCTGGAAGGCGTGCGCTATGCAAATGAGCGTACCGATAAAACAGGTTCCGACGAACAGGAGCCACAACAAACTCAACTGTCTTTTGCTAAAACGCGAAGTGGACGCCAACCCCAGGGGCAACAAAAAAAGACTCACTTTTTTTTCTATGTCAAACCAGCCCATTGTTTTATCTTCTGTATACAGCATTCCAATCACATGAAGGAAAAAAAATAATCCGAAACCGATAATCAGGGGATGGGAAACAATAGCAGGCCATCTTTCTCTCCACCCCCCACTAGCAATGATAAATATCAAGGCAAGGAAAAGAGAATAATGGCAAGCTCGAATTGAAAATGGAAGAGAAACAACGGCTGCGGCCAAAGCCACTAACTCGGCCAAGCGATAACTTGCGCTCCCGGCTTTCATGTTGTTAACTTTGCCATGGTCGCACGATTGATTTTCTTTCGCTCCAGATCGTTGAACCATCCCCACTTATTAAAATAGGCTACGGCGCTTTGAATATTTACAAG